>DATMGW010000298.1:0-6232 GCA_035555295.1 Caldimonas sp. | reverse complement strand
GCATGCCGCGGCGCGCATCGCCCTTGGGACGCAAGCAGATGCTTTGGAGGAATCACTCGATGAAGATGCATCGGATCGTGCGGACGGCAATGACCGGCCTGCTGGCAGTCGCGCTGACCGCCTGCGGCGGTGGTGGCGGTGGTGGCGGTGGTGGCGGCGGGGGCAGTGGCCCGAACAATCCCACCTATACCGTCGGCGGAACCGTTGCGGGACTGGGCGGCACGCTGGTCCTGCAGGACAACGGCGCCGACGACCTGACTGTGACCGCGAGTGGCCCGCTCGCGTTTTCGACTGCACTGGCGAGCGGCGCAGCCTACGCCGTCACCGTGCGGACGGCCCCTGCGGGGCAGGCGTGCGCCGTCGGCAACGGCAGCGGCAACATCGGAGCGGCGAACGTCATGAACGTGATGGTCACCTGCGCGTCGCTGGCCGGCGGCGCGCTCGACGCCACTTTCGGTTCGGGCGGCAAGGTCCTGATCCCTCCGGGTTTTGCGGAGGGCGTCGTCGTCCAGCCGGACGGAAAGTTCGTGGTCCTGGCCTAGGGAGGCTCCGCCAGCAGCGGCTTCAAGCTCATCCGCTTCAATCCGGATTCGACGCTCGACGCCACTTTCGGAGTCGGCGGCCAGGCAGCGGGCGACCTGGGCGGCATGAACTCCAGCGGCGAGGTAGCCAATTCGCTGGCCCTGCAAAGCGACGGCAAGCTCGTCGTCGCCGGCATCGGCACCGGCCTCGTCAATGGCGCCGTCAACGCCGAGTTCGCGCTGGCGCGCTACGACGCGAACGGCCAGCTCGACGCCTCCTTCGGCGTCGGCGGCAAGGTGTTTGCTTCCTTCAACAACGGCCGCAGCAGCTTCCTGCGCGCGCTGGCGATCCAGGCCGACGGCAAGCTGGTCGTCGTCGGCAGCACGCCGGGTGCCCGCAACGACTACAACTTCGCGATTGCGCGTTTCCACGCCGACGGCTCGCTCGATGCGGGCTTCGCCGGCGGTGGTCTCGTCGTGACCGATTTCAGCCAGAGCGGCAACGACAACAGCGCCGAGTCGGTTGCCCTGCAGGCCGACGGCAAGCTCGTCGTCGCCGGCTGGAACCAGCTCGGCGGCAGCGGCAGCGACATCGCGCCGGCCCTGGTCCGCTACAACGCCGACGGCAGCCTCGACGCGACCTTCGGCGCGGGCGGCCAGGTGTCGAATACGGCGCTCGTCGATGACTTCGGCGGCCCGGCGAGGGTGGCGATCCAGGCCGACGGGAAGATCGTCATGGCCAAGAACGTCGACTCGGGAGGCGTCGACTTCGCGTTGAGCCGCTACAACGCGAACGGCAGCCCGGATTTGAGCTTCGGCAACAACGGCGTCGTCACGACAGACTTGAGCGGCGGCAACCAGGACCTGCTGAACACGATCCTGATCCAGAGCGACGGCAAGGTCATCGTCGCCGGCTACTCGCAGGGCCCGAGCAGCGCCCTGTTCGCCTTGGCGCGTTACCTGCCGGATGGGAGTCTCGATACGAGCTTCGGTTCGGGTGGCAAGGTCCTGACGGACTTCGGCCTCGTGTTTGCCAGCTGCACCGCATTGGCCACTCAGCCCGACGGAAAGATCATTGCGGTAGGAGGAGCAACCGATGGAACTGCCCCCCGTCTCGCCGTGGCCCGCTACATGCCGTAGCCTGGTCGCTGAGCGCCCCGTTTGTCCATGGCCGGTTCGTGCTCGTGCTGCAGCGAGCGGAGCTGCCAAGGTTTGCATCAAGCAACCGCCTGACCGGCACCGCCTAGCCTCCTAGCGCGTCACCAGCGTTTCGTACCCGGCGTTCCCTGCGAAGAGCAAGGCGAGGATGGCGGCGTGGCCGGTCGCCGCAACCAAGGCGCCGAGGAACCACGAGCGCAGCCGGGCTCCGGGATAGAACTGCGAGGCAGCCCAGCCGAAGTAGACGTACCAGGCGGCCCAGAAGGCATAGACCTGCCCCAGACCGGGAGTGGTGGACGACGCCAGGTATGCGACCGGTGCGACCAGCGCGAGGAAGACGGCGCGCACGCTCAATGCATACGCAGCCAGCACCATGTGCTCGGACAGCGTCAGCCGTGCCCCACGAAACAGGGCGGCGCAAATGCCACCGAGCAAAGGGAGCTGCACCAGGAGCAGAAGGTTGAAATGGCGCTGCAGGAGGTCCGCCGGGGCGGACGACAGGCCGTCGTGCGACAGGACGCGGAATCCCGACACGTTGACGACCAGCGTCGTCACGCCGACCAGCACGACCAGCGTGGCGAACGGGCCGTAGTGGCGGCGGCGCTTTCCCTCGACGTATTCGCGCGCGACCTCGCCCGGACGCGTCAGCAGCGCCCAGGCGAAGACGAGCGGGCCGCGCTCGACGTTGACGAAGGTCTGCATCAGGTCACGCACGATGTCGCCGAGCCTGAGCCGCGCGGTGTCGGTGCGCTGCCCGCAGCCGGGGCAAAAGCACGCCGGCTCGACGATCGCGGCGTCGCAGTTCAGGCAGCGCGGTGGCAGCATGGCCTCTGAAGCTTACCCGTCAACCGCGCCACGGCGCGAAGCGTCTTCAGTCAGCGGACCAGTGCGACAGATAGGCTTTTGCGATCGGCGCGATCCGCTGCGCTTCGATCCCGATCTCGCGCAGTTGCCCCGTCGCCGACACGATCAGGCCGCAGAAGAAGAGGCCCGGCGCGAGCGTGGCTGCGCCCGTGGCGAGCGGCATCCCCTGGCCGTCGAGCACGCCATGCACTTGCGGCAACAGCGGGCGCAAGTCGGGACGAAACCCGGTCGCGAGGACGACGGCATCGAAGGTCTCGGCCGTCGAGCCGACGAAGACGACGCCATCGGCCGTGAAACGATCGATGCCGCCGCGCAGCTTGATCGCACCGCTCCTGATCGCGGCCACGGTGCCCACGTCGAGCACCGGCACGCGCCCGTCCTCCTCGACCATGCGGCGCGGTCCCTTCGCCGGAGTCTGCAAGCCGAGCTCTTTCGTCGAACCGAGGGCCAGACGGATCGCCGGCGCATTGATGACATCGACCAGGCGCGTCGGCAGATGTCTTTCGGCGATCGCCCAGGTGAGCAGGGGAATGCCGAACAGATCGCGCGGCAGGACATGGACGCGGCCGCGCACGGCCAGGCTCACGTCGACCCCGGCCTCGGCCAGGTCGAGGGCGATCTCTCCGCCCGAATTGCCGAATCCGACGACGAGGACGCGCTGACCCGCGTACGGAGCCGGATTGCGGTATCGGCTGCTGTGAACGACCGCTCCCTCGTACGCGTCCGATCCGGGCCAAGTCGGAAGATAGGGGAAGTCGGCCCAGCCGGTCGCAACGACCACCACCGGCGCCGTCAGCGACTTCGGCCCCGCGTCGACGTGCCACGTCGAGCCGTCGCGACGGATCGTTCGCACCGCGCTGTTGAACTGCGGACGAAGGTCGAAGCGCGCAGCGTAGTCTTCGAGGTATTCGACGACCTGATCGCGCGACGGATACTTCGGATAGCTCCGGGGCATCGCGTGGCCGGGCAACGCCGAATGGCTGCGATCGGTATGCAGGTGCAGCCGGTCATAGTGTCGCCGCCACACCGAAGCGACGGCGTCGGCCTTCTCCAGGAGGGCCACGTCGAGGCCGAGCCGGCCCATCGTCGCGGCGCAGGCCAGGCCGGCAGGGCCGGCGCCGACAACGATCGCGTCCGCACTATCCATCTACGTCATCCCGACTTGAACTACGCAGCTCCTGCCGGTCCAGCCCCGCCTGGGCTGCGGCCCGCAACAGCTGCTCGTTCACGGGGTTGGCGCGGACGAAGCTGTGGCGGAACGGCTCGGGCACGTGCGTGCTCAACGTCCGCTGTACCCACGCTGCACCCCGCGCCAGCGCCGCGCGGGCTTCCTGCGCCTCGCCGGCAAGCTGCCACGCGCGCCAGGCATTGAGCCACTTCTCGGCGGGGTAGAGATCGCTCGGCATGATGTCGGCGTCGATGGCGGCGCTGGCGCGCGCGTGCAGTACGGCGTCGTCGGCCCGGCCGGCATCGACCGCGAAGCGCATCGCGCGGATGTGTCCGGCGAGCGCGGGGCCCGGCAGGCCCAGGCGCTCGCTCTCGGCGATCACTTGCCGCGCCGCGTCGAGTGCGGCGGCGGCGTCGAGCACCATGGCGTGGTCGAGCATGATCGAGGCCCGCAGCCCGCGTCGTCCATCGAGCGCCATCAGCGCATGGGCTTCGCCGAGCAGCGCCTGGGCGCCGCGACCCATGCCAACGCGCATGCGGGCGCGCATCTGCAAGGCCTTGGCGCGCATCCAGTTGGGTGCCTCGGCGGCGAGTGCCGCATCGATCTCGCGCTGCGCCCGCGCGTGCTGGCCGAGGTGAATCCAGGTGCACGCGACCTGGCAGCGGACCAGCGGCTTCCAGACCGCGACCTGCCCATCAGCCGCGGCCAGCGCCGGTTCCAGCCAGTTGAGCGCGTCGCCGTAGCGGCCGCAGTCGCGCAGCGCGTTGTGCAGCTCGATCGGCAGCGTCGCGCCGCAGCCGCGCGCCTCATCGTGCGCGGCGCCCAGTCGCGTCGCTTCGTAAAGCAGCTCGATGGCGCGGTTCATGTAGCCGGCGGTCGCCCAGCTGATCGAGAGGTTGCCGAGGACGGTCACGACCTCGCTCCAGGCGCCGATTTTCTTGGCGAGCTCAAACGAGAGAATGTGATAGGTGCGTGCCTCGCTGCCCCGATCGGCGTTGTCGAGGACGATCGCCAGGTCGCCGTAGAAGTCGACCTTCTCGGCGTCGCTGGCGTGCTCGGACATCCACGGCTGCAGCTGCTGCATGAGGGCGACGGCGCCGTCGAAGTCGCCGCAGAAATGCAGGATCTGCCCGAGCCGCTGCCGCGCCTGGGCGCCGGTGGCCTCGTCGGCGGCGGCATCGGCGAGGTCGATCGCCTGGCGGCAGAGGCGCTTCGCCCCTTCGATGTCGCCTCGCTCCTGGGCCCAGACGCCGCGCGTGGCCAGGGCGATGCCGCGCTGCCGCGGTGTGCTGGCAGCGGCTTCGAGCCGCTCGTAGCTCGTGGTGTCGAGGGCGCCGCGATCGGAAGCCCAGAGCGCATCGATCATCGCCCGCAAGGTCTCGAACACCGTGTCGTCGCCGCTCTCCTTCTCGATCTGCGCGGCGCGCGACAGGAACGCGGCTTCTTCCTTGCGCCGCATCGCCCGGCGCGCCGCATCCGCCGCGGCATGGAGCGCGGCGCGCGCGCGTTGCGGCTGGCCCGAGGCGATCCAGTGTGCGGCGACGTGTGCCGGCGCGTTGCCGCGCGTCTCGAGGAACGCGGCGATGGCGCCGTGCGCGTGGGCCGCGATCGGCGCCGGGATGCCGGCGAGCGTCGCTTCGAGCACGAGGTCGTGGGCGAACGCGAAATCGCGCAGCACCTGCGCGCCTTCGAGCTCGCGCCACGGATCGGCCAGGGCCAGCGCGCGCGTGTCGAGCACTTGCTCGGCCAGCTCGATCGAGAAGTCGACGCCGGCGATCGCGGCGATGCGCGCCAGCGCGATCGCCGGTGCCGAGAGCTGGCGCAGGCGCCGCTCGATCAGGTGGCGGATGCTCGGCGGTCGCGGCAAGCCGTCGTCGAGCGAGCGGGCCCCGGTGGCGATGAGGTGCTTGAGCGTCTCGAGCGCATAGAGCGGGTTGCCGCCGGTGTGGCGAACGAGCAGCGGCGCCAGCGCGGCCGGGTCGTAGCGGTCGAGGCCGAGCGAGTCGACTAGCTCGTGCATCGCGCCTTCGTCGAGGGCGCCGAGGGCCACGTATTCGACCCGATGCGCTTCCTCGAGCGCGGCCGACAAGGCCTCGACCGCCGCGTCGCCTTCGGCAGGCCGCTGCGCGAAGCCCCAGCGCAACCCGGCGAGGTTCTCGGCGAGGAGCAGGCCTTGCAGCATCTCGAGGCTGGCGCCATCGGCGAAATGCAGGTCGTCGATGACGATGGCGTCGAGGCCGCCGGCCTGCGCATCGCACAGCAGTGCTTCGAGCGCGGCGTACAGCGTGAGCCGGCGGCCGGGCACGGAGGCGACCATCGCGGCGTGACTCTCGATCTCCGGCAGCACCCGCGCCAGCTCGCTGCGCTGCGCCGGATCGAGTGTCGCCGGCCGGCGCTCGAGCACCGCGCGCAACGCCCGGCCGAGACTGGCGTAAGGCACGCCAGCGTCGCCGGGGCGCGCCGAGACGACCAGCACCCGCGCCGCGGCCCGCTCGCCCTCGGCCTCGGCGGCGAACTCGCC
>DATMGW010000297.1:0-17932 GCA_035555295.1 Caldimonas sp. | reverse complement strand
CGCCGGCTGGCTAGGCGTCTCGATCTGGGGTGCGCGCGTCATCTGCGGCGTGCAGGCGCGCGTCCACGGGCGCGAGAACCTGCCCGATTCGCCGGTCGTGCTGCTCTCCAAGCACCAGTCGGCCTGGGAAACGCTGGCGTTTCCTTCGCTGATGCCGAAGCCGCTGTGCTACGTCTTCAAGCGCGAGCTGCTCTGGATCCCGTTCTTCGGCTGGGCAATGGCGCGCATGGATCTCATCCACATCGATCGCAGCAAGCGCGCCGAGGCCTGGTCGAAGGTCGCCGAGCAGGGCCGCCGCTACATGGCGCAGGGCAACTGGGTGATCATGTTTCCCGAGGGGACGCGCACGGCGCGCGGCGGCAAAGGCACGTACAAGGTCGGCGGCACGCGCCTGGCGGTCGAGACCGGCCGGCCGGTGGTGCCGATCGCCGTGACCTCGGCGCGCTGTTGGCCGAGGAAGAGCTTCCTGCTCCTGCCCGGCGTCATCGACGTCTCGATCGGCAAGCCCATCCCCTCCGCCGGCCGCGACGAGACCTCGCTGATGCGCGAGGTCGAGACCTGGATCGAAGCGGAGATGCGGCGCCTCGACCCCGAGGCGTATCGATGAGCTCGGCGGTTGTGCGCGGCTTGCGCCGCTTCGTCGACGCGCTGCAGCGCAGCCTCTTCGACGACGACGCCGATGCTGTCGCCGGGTTTCGGGCGCCGCCCGAGCTTTCCCGGCATCCGCGAGCGACGCGCGAGCTCGTCCTCGACGCCGGGCGGATCGCCTTCTTCCTCAGGCGGTCGCGCCGGCGCAGCATCGGCTTCGTCGTCGGCGCCGAGGGCCTCACGGTCAGCGCGCCGAAGTGGGTCGGGCTGCGCGAGATCGACGCAGCGGTGCGCGAAAAGAGCGGCTGGATCGTCGCCCGCCTCGTCGAGCAGCGCGAACGCGCGGCGCGCCTCGACGCCGCGCGCATCGTCTGGCAGGACGGCGCCGAGCTGATGTTCCTCGGCCGGCCGATCCGCATCGCCGTCGACCCGCGGAGCGGCCTGGCGTCCGGGGAGGTCACGCTCGACGACGACGGCGCTGACAGCGGGCCCGCGCCGGTGCGACGTCTGCGCGTCGGCCTGCCCGCCGACGCCGGCCCGGAGCGGCTGCGCGACGCCGTGCAGAGCTGGTTGCAGCGCGAGGCGCTCGCCCAGTTCGAAGCGCGCTGCCGCCACTTCGAGGCGCGCCTGGGCGTGCGCGTGACCAAGCTCTCGCTGTCCTCCGCGGCGACTCGCTGGGGCAGCGCGAACGCGAACGGCGCGGTCCGGCTGCACTGGCGGCTCGTCCACTACCCCGTCGCGACGATCGACTACGTCGTCGCCCACGAGCTCGCACACCTGCGCGAGATGAACCACGGCGCGAAGTTCTGGAACCTGGTGCGCTCGGTCGTTCCGGAATACGAGGCGGCGCGAGTCCAGCTGCGCGGCGAAGGGATCAACGCGATCGACTGACGGCGCTCTCAGGCGATGGCGAAACGGTAGACGCCGTCGGCGACGTGGCGCTCGAGCTTGCCGGCGAACCAGAGCGCGTGCAGGTGGGCGATCGATTCGCCCATCGCGAAGGTCATCTGGTGCAGGTCGAGCGGCCGCTTGAAGATCACCGGGACGAGCTCGAACGCGCTCTGCGGGCCCTTCGCGGAGAGCGCCTCCAGCACGTCGACGAAGCGAGCCTCGTGATGCGCCTGCAGCTGGCCGATCCGCGTGTGCAGGCCGCGGAACGGCCGACCGTGCGAAGGAAGGACGAGCGTGTCGGCCGGGATCTGCCGCATCCGCTCGATCGAGTCGAGATACAGGCGCAGCGAGTCGGCTTCGGGCTCGACGTCGACGACGCTGACATTGGTCGAGATCCGCGGCAGGACCATGTCGCCGCTGATCAGGACGCCTCGCGCCGCGTTGTGCAGGGCGATGTGCTCCGGCGCGTGGCCGTAACCGGCGTGGCAGCTCCAGACGTCGCGCGCGTCGGCGCGGCCGATCTCGACCGTGCCGCCGTCGAGCAGGCGCCGGTAGCTCAGCGGCAGCGCCGGGACGAGGCTTCGGTAATAGTTGCTGCGCGCACCGACCTTGTCGACCGCGTCCGGGTCGGCGGCCATGCCGTGAACCGCCATGAACGCGGCCGAGAGCGGCCCGCCGAAACCGGCGCTCGCGCTGCTCGCCAGCCTGGCGACGTTGAAGTCGGTCGCGCTGATCCACAGGCTGACGTTCCAGCGCTCGCACAGCCAGTGCGCACAGCCGATGTGGTCGGGATGCATGTGCGTGACGACGACGCGCAGCACCGGCAGCCCGTCGAGCCGGGTCGCGAAGATGTTCTTCCAGGCGGCGCGCGTCGCCGCGTCGTCGATGCCGCTGTCGACGATCGTCCAGCCGGGGCGCTCGCCGACCGAATCGCGGAGCAGCCACAGGTTGATGTGGTCGAGGGCGAAGGGCAGCCCCATCCGCAGCCAATGCAGGCCGGGAGCCACCTCGATCGTCGAGCCGCGCTCGGGCAACGCCTCGCCGAAGGGATAGTCGAGCTGCCTCTCGAGGAGATTCATCGGCGGTCTTCCCATTACACTTTACGTAAACGTCAACTTCGAGTGTAGACGCGATGCCCGTTGCCGCTGCCCTGTCGCGCCCGCGACACCGCTCCCGTGCCGAGCCGGCGCCGACCTTCACGATCGGCGAGCTGGCGCGCGAGTTCGGCATCACGACGCGCGCGATCCGTTTCTACGAGGACTGCGGCCTGCTCGAACCCGGGCGCGCCGGCCGCAACCGCGTCTACGGCGCGCGCGACCGGGCCCGCCTGACGCTCACGCTGCGCGGCAAGCGCGTCGGGCTGAAGCTCGCCGAGGTGAAGGAGCTCGTCGACATGTACGAGTCCAGGCGCGATACCGGGCCGCAGCTGCGCCGCTTCCTCGCCATCCTGACTCGGCAGCGGGCGCAGCTCGAGCAGCGCCTCGGCGACCTGCGCCTCACGCTCGGGGAAGTGCAGGCGCAGGAGGCCGCGGCGCGGCGCCTGCTCAAGGCGAGAGGCACGCCGTGACGACGCAGCTCGACGAGCTGTTCGAGCGCAATCGCCGCTGGGCCGGGGCGACCGAGCGGCGCCTGCCCGGCTTCTTCACCCGGCTGCTCGCCCAGCAGGCGCCGCAATACCTCTGGATCGGCTGCGCCGACAGCCGCGTCCCGGCGAACGAGCTGGTCGATCTGCAGCCCGGCGAGCTGTTCGTGCATCGCAACGTCGCCAACGTCGTCGCCCACGGGGATCTGAACTGCCTTTCCGTGATCCAGTTCGCCGCCGACGTGCTGCAGGTGCGCCACATCATCGTCGTCGGCCATTCGCGCTGCGGCGGCGTCACGGCCGCGCTCGAGGGTCGCCGCGTCGGCCTCGTCGACAACTGGCTGCGCTACGTCCAGGACGTGCGCGAGCGGCACGCCGACTGGCTCGCGGGCGTCGACGCCGAGCGCCGCGTCGATGCGCTCGGCGAGCTGAACGTCATCGAGCAGGCGCGCCACGTCTGCGAGACGACGGTCGTCCGCGACGCCTGGGCGCGCGGCCAGGAGCTCGTCGTGCACGGCTGGTTCTACGGCCTGCAGAACGGCCTGCTCGAAGACCTGCGCTTCACGGTGACGAGACTCGACGAGGTCGAGACCCGGTACGCCCAGGCGATCGCGGCGGTGCGCGAGCGCTACGCGGCGGGCGAGCCTCTCGTGAGCGCCGCCGGGCCGCTCCAAGGCGCGAAAGCCCCCTCGGGGGGCAGCGCAGCGGCGCCAGCCGCAAGGCGCCATCGGGCTCCATGAACGCTCCGGCGGGCTTTCCGGCGGCGCTCACCGATGCGCGCGCCTTCGCCATCGCCAAGGCGATGCTCGAGGGGTTCGACCGCCACTACAGGCTCTTTCGCGAGGCGAGCGCCGAGGCGCAGGCGCGCTTCGAGGCGGCCGACTGGCACGCCCAGCAGCGCGCCCAGGCGCTGCGCATCGAGTACTACGACACGCGCGTCGTCGAGGCCGCGGCGCGCCTGCAGAACGAGTTCGAGGCGGCGACGCTGCCGATGGACGTCTGGCAGCAGGTCAAGCTGCACTACATCGGCCTGCTCATCGACCACCACCAGCCCGAGCTCGCCGAGACCTTCTTCAACTCGGTGACGACGAAGATCCTCCACCACAGCTACTTCCACAACGATTTCCTCTTCATCCGCCCCGCCGTCTCGACCGAGTACATCGAGAATTCCGAGCCGGCGGCGCAGCCGACCTATCGCGCCTACTACCCGACCAGGGAGACGATGCGCGAGACGTGGCTGCGCATCGTCAACAATTTCCAGCTGCGCCGCGAATTCGAGGACCTCGAGCGCGATATCGACTCCGTGATGCAGGCCGTCGCCGAGCAGCTCGGCGACTTCCGCATGCGCGCCAACTTCCAGATCCAGGTGCTGTCCTCGCTCTTCTTCCGCAACAAGGGCGCCTACCTCGTCGGCAAGATCATCAACGGCTTCCAGGAGACGCCCTTTTCCCTGCCGATCCTGCACGGCGCTTCGGGACGGCTCGTCATCGACGCGGCGCTGTTCGGCGAAGACGACCTGCTGCTCGTCTTCAGCTTCGCCCGGGCCTACTTCATGGTCGCGATGGAGGTGCCGTCGGCCTACGTGCAGTTCCTGCGCTCGCTGATGCCGAGAAAGCCGCGTTCGGAGATCTACAACGCGCTCGGCCTGCAGAAGCAGGGCAAGAACCTCTTCTACCGCGACTTCCTGATGCACATGCGGCATTCGTCCGACCAGTTCCGCATCGCCCCCGGGATCAAGGGCATGGTCATGCTGGTCTTCGACCTGCCGAGCTTCCCCTACGTCTTCAAGGTGATCAAGGATTTCTTCCCGGTGCAGAAGGACACGACCCGCGAGCTGATCATGAGCAAGTACCTGCTCGTCAAGCAGCACGACCGGGTCGGCCGCATGGCCGACACGCTCGAATACAGCAACGTCGCTTTCCCGCGCGAGCGCTTCAGCGACGAGCTCGTCGCCGAGCTGGGCGAGTTCTGCCCGAGCCTCATCGAGGACGACGGCAACACGCTGGTCATCCGCCACCTCTACATCGAGCGGCGCATGATCCCGCTCAACATCTACCTGCAGGACGCGACGGCGGAGCAGATCGAGCAGGCCATCATCGAGTACGGCAACGCGATCAAGGACCTGGTGCGCGCCAACATCTTCCCGGGCGACATGCTGTGGAAGAATTTCGGCGTGACCCGGCACGGCAAGGTCGTCTTCTACGACTACGACGAGATCGAATACCTGACCGCCTGCAACTTCCGCAAGGTGCCCGAGGCGCACAACGAGGAAGAGGAGATGTCGGGCGAGGTCTGGTACGCGGTCGGGCCGAAGGACGTCTTCCCCGAGACCTTCGCCCCGTTCCTGCTCGGCAACCTCGCCATCCGCGGCGTCTTCATGGCACACCACGCCGACCTGCTCGACGCCGCGTTCTGGCAAGGCCACAAGGAGCGCATCCTCGCCGGCTACGTGCATGATGTCTTCCCGTACGAGGCGCAGAAGCGCTTCGAGGTCCGGCGCGCCGCGGCGCTGCCGCCCGTCGCGAAGAGCGACGGAGCGGAGCGCCCCGCCGAAATCAGTTGATCGCATCGCAACCAGGAGCTCTCATGACCGACCCCATCGTCATCGTTTCCGCCGCCCGCACGCCGATCGGCGGCCTGCTCGGCGACTTCAGCGCGCTCGCCGCGCACCAGCTCGGCTCGGTCGCCATCAAGGCCGCGGTCGAGCGCGCCGGAGTCACCGGCGACGCGATCAGCGAAGTGCTGATGGGCAACTGTCTGATGGCCGGCCAGGGCCAGGCGCCGGCGCGCCAGGCGGCGCTCGGCGCCGGGCTGCCGCAATCGGCCGGCGCGGTGACGCTGTCGAAGATGTGCGGCTCGGGAATGCGCGCCATGATGTTCGCCAACGACATGCTGAAGGCCGAGAGCGCCGAGATCGTCGTCGCCGGCGGCATGGAAAGCATGACCAACGCGCCGCACCTGACCTTCGTGAGGAAGGGTGTGCGCTACGGCGCGACGCAGCTCTTCGACCACATGGCGCTCGACGGCCTCGAGGACGCCTACGAGCGCGGCCGCGCCATGGGCGTCTTCGCCGAGGAGTGCGTCGACAAGTACAAGTTCACGCGCGAGGCGATGGACCGCTTCGCCATCAGCTCGACCGAGCGGGCGAAGAAGGCCAACGAGGACGGCAGCTTCGCCTGGGAGATCGCAGCGGTCTCCGTCCCGGGCAAGGGCGGCGAGACGACGATCAAGTTCGACGAACAGCCGTTCAAGGCCAAGCTCGACAAGATCCCGGGCCTCAAGCCTGCGTTCAAGAAGGACGGAACGATCACCGCCGCGACCTCGTCGAGCATTTCCGACGGCGCCGCCGCGCTCGTCCTGATGCGCGAGTCGACGGCGACCCGGCTCGGCTCGAAGCCGATCGCCCGCATCGTCGCGCACTCGGTGCACGCGCAGGCGCCGAACTGGTTCACGACGGCGCCGGTCGGCGCGATCGAGAAGGTGCTGAAGAAGGCGGGCTGGAACGCGAAGGACGTCGACCTGTGGGAGGTCAACGAAGCCTTCGCCGCGGTCACGATGGCGGCGATGACCGAGTTCAAGCTGGCGCACGAGATCGTCAACGTGCATGGCGGCGCCGTCGCGCTTGGCCATCCGATCGGCGCGAGCGGAGCGCGCATCGTCGTGACCCTGCTCGGCGCCTTGCGCCAGGCGGGCAAGAAAAAGGGCGTCGCCGCGCTGTGCATCGGCGGCGGCGAAGCGACGGCGCTGGCGGTCGAGATGATCTGAGCGGGGCGTCGCGTTGGCACTTCGGTTCGTCGACGGCCTGCCGAGCGGGCGCTGAGGCTGATGTTCGGAACGCACGGCCTCGCCCTGTTCGCATTGACGACGCTCGTCGTCAATGCGACGCCGGGCGTCGACATGATGTTCACGCTGACGCGCACGTTGCAGCAGGGCATCCGTGGCGGCCTCGTTGCGGCGCTCGGCATCGCGTGCGGCTGCGTCCTGCACACGCTGGCGGCGGCGTTCGGCCTCGCCGCGCTGCTTGCCGCGTCGGCGGCGGCGTTCACCGCGGTCAAGGCGCTCGGCGCGGCCTATCTGCTGTGGCTCGCCGTCGGCATGTTTCGCGAGGCAGCAACGCGTCGGGCCGCTGCCTTCGCCGCCTCGGCCGCGGCGGCGCCGGCGGCGAGCCTCGGCCGCACCTTTCGCCAGGCCTTGCTGACCAACGCGCTCAATCCAAAGATCGCGGTCTTCTTCCTGGCGCTGCTGCCGCAGTTCATCGACGCCGCCGCGGCAAACAAGACGGCGGCCTTCCTGTACCTCGGCGCCTGGTTCATCGGCCAAAGCCTGGTGTTCCTGGTCCTGTTCGTGCTGCTCGTCGCGCCGCTGCGCCGCTGGCGACCGAACGACGCGTGGCGGCGTTCGCTGCAAGCCGGCGGCGGTTTGCTCTTCGCCGGACTGGCGGCGCGTCTGGCCCTTGCCGAGCGGCCATGATTCCGGCGCAGGTCGGCGAGACCTTCACGAAGCGGGTGCGCCTCGGCGTCGGCGAGATCCCCGCGTTCGCCGGCTCAGTGCAGGACTACAACCCGCTGCACCATGACCTCGCCGCGGCTCGCGCCGCCGGCTATCCCGGGCTGATCGCCAGCGGCACGCACGTCGGCAGCCTGCTGATGGCGCTGACGGCGACGCACTTCGCCGAGCCGCTTCCCGACGGAACCCCGCGCAACGGCCTGGGCCTGGGCTTCGACATCCGCTTTCGCGCCGTCGTCTACGCCGACGAGGACATCGATCTGCGCTGGACGGTGACGAGCCTCGAGCGCAAGGAAAGGCTCGCCGGCTGGATCACCCACCTCGAAGGCGAAGCACGTTCGTCGCGGGGCGTCCTGGTGAGCGCGACCGGCGCGCTGTTGCTGCGCCTGGGCCCCTACGCGGCCGGAATCGGCTGAGGACGACCATGCTGCTGAGCGACGACCACCGCGCCGTGCAGGACGCCGTTCGCGCCTACGTGCAGGACCGCATCGCGCCGAACGCGGCGCGCTGGGACAAGGAGGCGCACTTCCCGAAGGAGGCGCTGCAGGGGCTCGCCGGGCTCGGCTGCTACGGCGTCGCCGTGCCGATCGGGTACGACGGCGCCGGGCTCGACTATCTCGCTCTGGCCGTGATCCTCGAGGAGATCGCCGCCGGCGACGGGGCGACGTCGACGATCGTCAGCGTCAACAACTGCCCGGTCTGCTCGATCCTCATGGCGTGGGCCGACGAGGCGCAGAAGGAGCGCTGGCTGAAGCCGCTGGCGCGCGGCGCGATGCTGGGCGCCTTCTGCCTGACCGAGCCGCACGTCGGCTCGCAGGCCGACGGGCTGAAGACGACGGCGCGGCGCGACGGCGCCGAGTACGTGCTGAACGGCGTCAAGCAGTTCATCACCAGCGGCAGGAACGGCGACGTCGCGATCGTCATGGCCGTCACCGACAGGGCCGCCGGCAAGCGCGGCATCAGCGCCTTCGTCGTGCCGACCGACACGCCCGGCTATGTCGTCGCGCGGCTCGAAGACAAGCTCGGCCAGCACGCCAGCGACACGGCGCAGATCGTCTTCGAAGATTGCCACATCCCTGCCGATCACTTGCTCGGCGCAGAAGGCCAGGGGCTGAAGATTGCGCTGTCGGGCCTCGAGGGCGGGCGCATCGGCATCGGTGCGCAGGCGATCGGCATGGCGCGCGCGGCCTTCGATGCGGCGCTCGCTTATTCGAAGGAACGCGTCGCTTTCGGCAAGCCGATCTTCGAGCACCAGGCGCTGCAGTTCCGCCTCGCGGCGATGGCGACCGAGATCGAGGCGGCGCGCCAGCTCGTCCATCACGCGGCGAGCCTGAAGGATGCCGGACGGCCGTGCCTGAAGGAAGCGGCGATGGGCAAGCTCTACGCCAGCGAGATGGCAGAGCGCGTCTGCAGCGAAGCGATCCAGGTCTTCGGCGGCTACGGCTATGTCAGCGACTTCCCGGTCGAGAGGATCTACCGCGACGTTCGCGTCTGCCAGATCTACGAAGGGACGTCAGACGTGCAGAAGATGCTGATCGCGAGGGCGCTCGGCTAGCGCCGACGACTGAGGCTACTGTGAACGTGCCCGACCCGCAGCAGATCCGCGCTCTCGTTTTCGATGTCTTCGGCACGGTCGTCGACTGGCGCTCGTCGATCGTCCGCGAGGGTGAGGCGCTCTCCGCGAAGACGGGGTTCGTCGTCGACTGGCCGGCGTTCGCCGACGCCTGGCGTGCCGGCTATCAACCGGCGATGCAACTGGCGCGCAGCGGCGAGATCGCCTGGACGAACATCGACGGTTTGCACCGCGCGATCCTCGACGGCCTGCTGCCGCGCTTCGGTCTCGAAAGCCTGTCGGCGCCCGAGGTCGAGCAGCTGAACCGGGTCTGGCATCGCCTCGACCCCTGGCATGACTCGGTGCCGGGACTGACGCGCCTGAAGTCGCGCTTCGTGATCGCGACGCTCTCGAACGGCAACGTCTCCCTGCTCGTCGACATGGCCAAGCGCGCCGGCTTGCCGTGGGACTGCGTGCTGTCGGCCGAGATCATCCGCAAGTACAAGCCCGACCCGGCCGTCTATCGCATGGCGGCGGAGCTGCTCGGCTTCGCTCTCGACGAGGTGATGATGGTCGCCGCCCATCCGGGCGACCTCGAGGCAGCCGCGCGCACCGGCCTGAAGACGGCGTACGTTCCGCGGCCGCTCGAGCACGGCCCGGGCGGTCGGCTCGAAGCGCCGGGCGAGCGGCGCTTCGACATCGTCGCAAAGGATCTTCTGGCCTTGGCGGAGCGACTGGGAGCCTGAGGCGGCGGGCAGACGGGCTCCGCCCGAACGGCTGCCGTCCGGGCTGCCTTTTGCGGTAATCTGAAACGATGGGCAAGGCACCGATCGATTTCTATTTTGATTTCTCGTCGCCGTACTCGTACATCGCGTCGGAATGGATCGAGGCGCTCGCGGCGCGGCACGGCCGCACCGTGAGCTGGAAAGCCGTGCTGCTCGGCGTGACCTTCCAGGCGGCCGAGCTGAAGAGCCCGGTAAGCCATCCGATCAAGCGCGAATATTCGCTGCACGATTTCGAGCGCTCGGCGCGCTTTGCCGGCGTGCCTTTCAGGCTGCCCGATCCCTTTCCGATCGCGACGCAGAATGCGGCGCGCCTGTACTGGTGGTTGCACGCCGAGCGGCCCGTGTCGGCGGCGCCGTGGGCGCGCCATTGCCTGCGCGCCTACTTCACGCGCAACGTCGATCTGTCGAACGGCGAAGCGCTGCAACGCCTCGCCGCCGAGTTCGGCATCGATGCCGGCGAGGCCGAGGCCGTGTGGACAGCGCCGGCATGGAAGGCGCGTCTGCGCCGCGCCTGCGACGACGCGATCGCGCAGGGCGTTTTCGGCGCGCCGTTCTTCGTCGTCGACGGCGAGCCGTTCTGGGGCAACGACCGGCGCGCCCAGATCGAGCGCTGGCTCGCGAGCGGGCCGTTCTAATTTGCGGAGTCGACCGACCTCAGGAAGGACCCTCGGGACATGGACTTGCTCGACTACCTGCGCACGCAGGCGCACGCGAACCGGCTCGCCAACCATCGCCTGCATCACGCGATGCGCACGCTGTCGCGCGAGGAGTACCACGCGCCGCGGACGAGCTTTTTCCCGAGCCTGGCGCTGACGCTCGATCACATCCTCGCCGTCGACCTCTACTACCTTGCGGCACTGGCAGGCGAGGCCGACATGGAACGGCAATGGCGCGACGCGCCGAAGTGCGAAACCGTCGCCGACCTGGCCTTCGCCCAGGGCGCTGCCGACTTGCGCTTCGTCGCCCACGTCGGCTCGCTCTCGCTCGGCGCCCTCGACGCGGTGATCGAGCTCGTCCGCGGCGGCGGCCGCATCCAGCGCGAACGGCGCGGCCACGTCATTGCCCACCTCCTGAACCACCAGGTGCACCACCGCGGCCAGGCGCACGCGATGCTTGCCGGAACGGCCGTCAAGCCGCCGCAACTCGACGAGTTCCTGATGCCGAGCGAAGCGTCGCTGCGCGCCGCCGACGTCGAGGCGGTCGGCTGGACCGAGGCGTCGCTGTTCGGGCACGCAGCGTGAGCGAGCCGATGGAAAGCATCTACTTTCTCCCCGAGCACGAGCTGTTGCGCGAGCAGGTCGTGCGCTTCATCGCCCGCGAGGTCGAGCCGCACGCGCTGGCCTGGGAAGAGGCCGGGCAGACGCCGCGCGCGGTGTTGAAGAAGCTCGGTGACGCCGGCTTGCTCGGCCTGATGATCGCCGGCGAATACGGCGGCGGCGACGCCGACGCGCTCGCCAACCTCGTCTTCGCCGAGGCGCTGTCGCAGTCGACCTTCGGCGGCTTCATCATCACCGTGCTCGTCCACACCGACATGGCGAGCCCGCACCTGCATCACGCCGGCACGGCCGAGCAGAAGGCACGCTGGCTGCCCGGCGTGACCGCGGGAACGACGATCACCGCCGTCGGCATCACCGAGCCGGGCGCCGGGTCCGACGTCGCAGGCATTCGCACGACGGCGAAGCGCTCGGCCGACGGCAGCGCCTGGATCCTCGACGGAACGAAGCTCTTCATCACGAACGGCGTGCTCGCCGATCTCTACTTCATCGCCGCGAAGACCGGCGACGGCGGCGCCGGCCGGCACGCGATGTCGATGTTCATCGTCGAGAAGGGAACGCCGGGGTTTCGCGTCGGCCGTTCGCTCGACAAGTCGGGGTGGTTGTCGTCGGACACGGCCGAGCTCGTCTTCGAGAATTGCCGCATCCCGGCCGCCAACCTGCTCGGCGAGGAGAACCACGGCTTCTATTCGGTGATGAAGAACTTCCAGACCGAGCGCATCGCCCTCTCGGCGATGGCGGTCGGTCACTCGATGCAGGCCTTGCGCGTAACGCTGGCGCACGTTCGCGACCGCCGTGCCTTCGGCGCGACGCTGTTCGACAAGCAGGTCATCCGCCAGCGCATCGCGATGCTCGACGCGAAGGTGCGGGCGGCCAGGTCCTTCATGTACCACTGCGCCTGGCGCGTGACCGAGGGGCACGACGTCGTCCAGGAAGTCTCGATGCTGAAGGCGCTGACGGGCGAGCTGGTGAACGAGGTCGTGTCGGCCTGCCAGCAGTTCCACGGCGGCATGGGCTACATGCGCGGCACGGTGATCGAGCGCCTCTGGCGCGACGCGCGCGTGCTGGCGATCGGCGGTGGGGCGACGGAGGTGATGCTCGATGAAGTCGCCAAGCGCTACTGACTTTCGCAGCTGTCTTCTGACCCTGGCCCATCGCGGCCAGATCGCGGCGGCGATCACGGCGATGGGCTACCCTTGCCCCGAGATCGACCGGGTCTGGATGTTGCAAGTCGAAAGCAGGGAAGAAGGACGGGCATGACCACGACGAACTCGCTTCGCATCGAACGCTCGGGTCCGGTCGCGCGCGTCTGGCTCGACCGGCCGGAAGTGCGCAACGCCCTCAACGGCGCCTTGATCCGCGAGCTCGCCGCCGCCTTCGCGTCGCTCGCCGCCGACGCCGGCGGCGTCCGCGCGATCGTCCTGGGCGGCAGTGGCAAGGCGTTTTGCGCCGGTGCCGACCTCGCCTTCATGCGCGAAGTCGGTGCCTATACCTGGGAGCAGAACCGCGCCGACGCGGAAGTGCTCGCCGAGATGCTGTGGTCGATGTACCGCTGCCCGATTCCGGTGGTCGCGCGCATCCACGGCGACTGTTACGCCGGCGGCCTCGGCATCGCTTCGGTCTGCGACATCCGCGTCGCCGCCGACGTGGCGACCTTCTGCCTCAGCGAAGCGCGCCTGGGCCTGTTGCCGGCGACGATCAGCCCGTACGTCGTCCGCGCCATGGGCGAGCAGGCGGCGCGCCGCTACTTCGTCACCGCCGAGCGCTTCGGCGCCGCCGAGGCCAAGGCAATGGGCTTCGCGCACGAGGTCTGCGCCACCGACGAGCTTGACGCGAAGGTCGATGCGATCGTCGCCGCGATCGTCGGCAACGGGCCGATGGCGACGCGCGCCTGCAAGCAGCTCGTCCACGACGTCGCGGGCCGCGAGATCACGCCCGAGCTGCGCGCCGAGACGGCGCAGCGAATCGCCGACATCCGCGCCAGCGCCGAAGGCAAGGAGGGGGTGCAGAGCTTTCTCGACAAGCGCAAGCCAGAATGGTTGGCCCCCACGCCTGCAGCTGACGCTGCGGCGCTGCCCCCCGAGGGGGCTCGGCCGGGCTTGGGGCGGCCCGGCGCCCGGCCGGGTTAGCCGGCAATGACAAGGGCTTGAGCATGGACCTGACGCATCTCGTCGCCATCGCCGCCGCGCTCGGCTGGGCGAGCGGGCTGCGCCTGTACGCGGTCGTCTTCCTGACCGGCCTGGCCGGTGCGCTCGGCTGGGTCGAGCTGCCGGGCGGCCTGCACGTGCTGCAAAGCCCGTGGCTGCTCGGCGCGAGCGGCGTCATGCTCTTCGTCGAGTTCTTCGTCGACAAGATCCCCGGCCTCGATACGGTCTGGGACGCGCTGCACACGCTGATCCGCATTCCCGCCGGAGCGGTGCTCGCCGCCGCCGTGTTCGGCGGCGACAACGCGACCTGGACGACCGCCGCCGCGCTGCTCGGAGGAACGCTCGCCGCGAGCAGCCACCTCGCGAAGGCGACGACGCGTGCCGCCGCGAACACCTCGCCCGAGCCGGTTTCCAATATCGCGCTGTCGCTGCTCGGCGACGGGCTGGTGCCGCTGGCGCTCTGGCTGTCGTGGTCGCATCCGGTCGCGTTCTTCGTCGCTCTCGCCGTCGCCCTCGCCGCCATGCTCGCCACCGTGCTCGTGCTGTGGCGATTCCTGCGCCGCGCCGCCAGCGCCGTGGCCTTGCGCTATCGTCGGCCGATGCCTCCTTCGGCGCACATCGAGATGCAATGACGAGCGCCGCCGGGCCGCTTCCAAGGCGCTCGCGCCCCCTCGGGGGGCCGACGCGCAGCGTCTTGGGGGCGCCATGAGCTCCTTGCCGAGCCGGGTCAGGCTCGTCGACGTCGGTCCGCGCGACGGGCTGCAGAACGAGAAGCAATCGGTCGGCGCGGCCGTCAAGATCGAGCTCGTGCACCGGCTGCAGGAAGCGGGCCTCACCGAGATCGAGGTGACGAGCTTCGTCAGCCCGAAGTGGGTGCCGCAGATGGCCGACAACGCGGCCGTGCTTGCCGGCATCCGGCGCCGGCCCGGCGTCCGCTACTCGGTGCTCGTGCCGAACATGAAGGGGCTCGAAGCGGCGCTCGCCGCGCCGCGCGCCGAGTGGCCCGACGAGATCGTCGTCTTCGGCGCCGCGACCGAGGTCTTCAGCCGGCGCAACATCAACTGCTCGATCGCTGAAAGCGCCGAGCGCTTCCGCCCGGTCGTCGCTGCGGCGCACGAGCGCGGCATCAAGGTCCGCGGCGCCGTCTCGGTCGCGCTCGGCTGCCCGTACCAGGGCGAGGTCTCGGCCGACGAGGTCGAGCACGTCGTCAGGCTGATGAAGGACATCGGCGTCGACCACTGCGGCATCGCCGACACGATCGGCGTCGGCACGCCCAAGAAGGTCCAGGCGGCGATGGAGCGGACGCTGAAGCACTTTGCGCTGGCCGAGGTCAGCGGACATTTCCACGACACCTATGCGCAGGCGATCGGCAACGTCTACGCCTCGCTCGAGCTCGGCGTCGCCACATTCGATGCCAGCATCGCCGGCCTCGGCGGCTGCCCCTACGCCAAGGGAGCGACGGGCAACGTCGCGACCGAGGACGTCGTCTTCCTGCTGCGGGGCCTCGGGATCGAGACCGGGCTGTCGCTCGACGGCCTCGTCGACGCCGCGGCGTTCATTTCGGGCGTCCTCGGCAGAAAGCCGGTCTCGCGCTCGGCGAACGCCTTGCTCGCGAAGCGCGCAGCGGCGGCGGCCGCCAGCTGAAGGGAAGGGCCGGGCGGGGCGCCGTGCGCGCGAGCGAGGCGCTCGATTCGGACTGAAGGTGCACGATGCGTTTGCTTCGACACTGGGTTCTGGTTCTGGCGGCGGCGTTGGCCACCGGCCCTGGCCACGCGACGCCGCTGACCCGGGCACAGGCGCTACGGGCCCTCGAGCAACCCGCCGCCGATACGCGTCTCGCAGCGATCGCGCGCCTGGCCGACATCGGCAAGATGGCCGACGCCGATCGGCTGATCGGCCGCCTGGACGACGCCGATCCGCAGGTGCGCGCCGCGGCCGCCGCCGCGATCTGGCAGATCTGGAGCCGCTCCGGCGACCCGGCGATCGACAAGCTCTACACGCGCGGCGTCGAGCAGATGCAGGCCCAGGCGCTGACCGACGCGCTGGCGACGTTCAGCGCCATCGTCCTGCGCAAGCCCGACTTCGCCGAAGGCTGGAACAAGCGCGCCACGATCTACTTCCTGCTCGGCCGGAACGACGAGTCGTTGCGGGACTGCGATGAGGTATTCAAGCGCAACCGCAAGCACTTCGGGGCGCTGGCCGGCGCTGGCCAGATCCATCTGCAACTGGGCCACGCGGAGCTCGCGCTCGATTTCTTCCGCCGCGCGGTCGCCGTCAATCCGAATCTGAAAGGGCCGGCGGAGATGATTCCGATCCTCGAGGAGCTTCTGCACCAGCAGCGCCCGGTCACGACCTGATCCGCGGCGTGTCGCCCACGCAAGCGGCCTCGCGAGCCTCAGGGCCGGGCCGCGTCCTGGCCGGCGAGCGCCCTGGCCCGGTATGACAGGTCGATATAGCGATCGACGTCGCCGAGCGTGCGCGGCGGCTGGCCGAACTTGAGGCGCAGGGCCAGCACGGTGCGTAGCGCTTGCGGATCGATCTCGAGGTTGCGCAACAGGCCACCGCGCTCCGCGAGCAAGGTCTCGCCGGCTCGCGTCGCCAGCGCCGGCGTCATGTCGCGGATGTTGGCGACGAGGAGCGCCTCGGCGACGCCGCGATTCGCCGGATCGCCGAGCCACTGCATCGCGCTGCGGTAGGCGCGCAGGAATCCGATCAGCGTTGCCTCGTGGCTGCGCGCCCAGGACTTGCGCACGATGCCGCTCGTACCGAGATAGGGGCCGAGGGTGTCGGCCGTCGCGAGCACGTGGAAGCCGCGCTCGGCAGCGAGGATGTCGAACGGGGTGCGCAGCAGCGTGGCGTCGTACGAGCCGGCGACCAGCCCCTGGAAGCGCAGCTCGGTGGCGCCGGCGCGGACGATCGTCACTTCCGATTCGGCGACGCCGTTGGCGTGCAGGAGCTCGCGCAGCACGAACGCAAAACCGGTGTTGAGCGAGTCGACCGCGAGCTTGTGCTGGCGCAGGTCGGCCATCGTCACGACCGTGCGTGCCGCGACAACGCTGAGGAAGCCGTTGTCGACGCCCATCACCGCGATGAGATCGGGATCCTGCAGCGGCGCTCCGTCGCCCTGGCCCTCCTGGTACGCGACGAGGTTGTCGATCGCAGCCAGCCCGAGGTCGAAGCGGCCGCTCATCAGGCCGTTGATCAGAAAGCCCGAGTTGGGCGTGAATGAAAGCTGCACCGCCAGGCCCTGCTGCTCGAAGAAGCCCTGGCGTTGGGCAACCCACAGCGGCAGGTTCCAGCCGCCGGCGAAGGCGATCACGTTCAGCACAGCCGGCGGCGGCGCCGCCGGCGCCTGGGCTCGACATGCGCCGGCCGTCATGACGACGATCGCGAGCAACGCGAAGGCTCTGAGAATCTTCATCGCATGCCCTTCCCACTGGCTTCGCCACCGCTCGACTTGAACGAGTCTACAAGTCGGCGCAGGCGATCGAGCGGTTGCAGCGGTTCGACCTCATTGCGTCGACCTCGAGGGATTAAGCTCGGAGCGTGACGAGCGGCAACTACACGAGTCCGACCGCCTGGGCTGTGCTCTTCGTCGTCCTCCTCGTCCGCCCCGCCGACGCCTGGGCCTTCACCTTCAGCGACGGCACCCAGCAGGCGTGCTGGGCGAACGACGAGGTGGTCGGCGAGCGCTACCACCCGCCGGGTGATCCGACGGCCCCGGGGGGATTCATCGGTTTTACCCACTTCGATGCGGGCACCGGCTGGACCATCGACTGGAATGTGCTGATGCTGTCGAGCGTCCCCAGCTACGCGCACGACTTCGCCTTCTTCCACGAGTGCGCCCACGCGAAGATCCGCAGCTTCGACGAGGTGAAAGCCAACTGTGTTGCGCTGCTCGACATGCGTGCGGCGGGTAGGGCCGGCCGGGACGTCGAGGCCAAGCTCGCCACCTACCACAGGAGGTTGGGCGACATGGGCCCGCAATACGGCCAGGGCAAGGAGTTCTGGGCAAAGACCGTGGCGTGCGCGAACGCTGCCGCCGCGTCCACGAACAGCTCCGCGAAACGCTAGGCCTGTTCACACGCAAGGCGGCGTCTTGGACCGGATCGATGCAGTGGTGGTGGGTGCCGGAGCGATCGGCCTGGCCGTCGCTCGCGAGCTCGCGCTGCGGGGACGCGAGACGCTCGTGCTCGAAGCCGAAGGAGGCATCGGCAACGGAATCAGCTCGCGCAACAGCGAGGTCATCCACGCCGGGATCCACGATGCTCCGGGATCGTTGAAGGCGAAGCTGTGCGTGGCCGGGCGCCGCTTGCTCTACCCGTACTGCGAGGCGCACGGCGTCGGGCATCGCCGCTGCGGCAAGCTCGTCGTCGCGACAACGGCAGGGCAGGTCGAAACGCTCCGCTCGATCGAGCAGCGCGCCGCGGCCAACGGCGTTGAAGGCATGAGATGGCTGAGCGGCGCCGAGGCGCGCGAGCTCGAGCCGGCCCTGCAGGGCGAGGCGGCACTGCTCTCGACGGCGACAGGAATCATCGACAGCCACGCGCTGATGCTTGCCTTCCTGGGCGACCTCGAGCGGGCCGGTGGCACCCTCGTGCTGCGCT
>DATMGW010000296.1:0-4099 GCA_035555295.1 Caldimonas sp. | reverse complement strand
CGTCGACGTCGATGCGGGCTCGCTCGTGCCGCAGGTCACCTGGGGCACGTCGCAGGAGATGGTCGTCGGCGTCGAGGACCGGGTGCCCGACCCGGATCGCGAGAAGGACGCGGGCAAGCGCGACGCGATGGAGCGGGCGCTCGGCTACATGGCGCTCGAGCCGAACCAGCGCATCGCCGACATCCGCATCGACAAGGTCTTCATCGGCTCGTGCACGAACTCGCGCATCGAGGACTTGCGCGAGGCGGCGGCCGTCGTGCGGCGGATCGGCAAGCGCGTCGCCGCGAACGTGAAGCTGGCACTGGTCGTTCCCGGCTCGGGGCTCGTCAAGAAGCAGGCCGAGCTCGAAGGGCTAGACGCGGTGTTCAAGGGCGCCGGCTTCGAATGGCGCGAACCCGGCTGCTCGATGTGCCTGGCGATGAACGCCGACCGGCTCGAGCCTGGCGAACGCTGCGCATCGACGAGCAACCGCAACTTCGAAGGCCGCCAGGGCGCCGGCGGGCGCACCCACCTCGTCAGCCCGGCGATGGCGGCGGCGGCGGCCATCGAAGGCCACTTCGTCGACGTCCGCCGCCTGAGTTGAAGATCATGGAACCCTTCCGGAGCCACACTGGCCTCGTCGCTCCGATGGATCGCGAGAACGTCGATACCGACGCGATCATTCCCAAGCAGTTCCTGAAGTCGATCAGGAAATCGGGTTTCGGACCCAACCTGTTCGACGCCTGGCGCTACCTCGACACCGGCGAGCCCGGGCAGGATCCGGCGACGCGCCGGGCCAACCCCGACTTCGTCCTCAACCAGGCGCGCTACCGCGGCGCGTCGATCCTGCTGGCGCGCAAGAACTTCGGCTGCGGCTCGTCGCGCGAGCACGCGCCGTGGGCGCTTCAGCAGTACGGTTTTCGCGCCATCGTCGCGCCGAGCTATGCCGACATCTTCTTCAACAACTGCTTCAAGAACGGGCTGCTGCCAATCGCGCTTTCCGAGCATCAGGTCGCGACGCTGTTCGACGAGACGGCCGCCTTCGTCGGCTACCGGTTGACGATCGATCTCGAGCGGCAGTTCGTCGTCAAGCCCGACGGCACACAGGTTGCCTTCGAGGTCGAACCGTTTCGCAAGTTCTGCCTGCTCGGCGGATACGACGACATCGCCTTGACGCTGCGCCACGCCGGGAAGATCCGCGCCTTCGAAACGGAGCGGCTGCTCAAGCACCCCTGGCTCGCGGCGACGATCCGGTGATGAGGCCCCCACGCTCACTTCGTTCGCTGTCCCCCGAGGGGGCGCACGGCGCCCTTGGGGCGGCCCGGCGCGCGCCGCGGTGAAGATCGCGATCCTTCCCGGCGACGGCATCGGCACCGAGATCGTCGCCGAGGCCGAGCGCGTCCTCGGCGCGCTCGACCTGCGCTTCGAAACCGAGCACGCGCTCGTCGGCGGTGCCGCCTACGACGCGCTGGGCCACCCCCTGCCCGATTCGACATTGACCCTGGCGAAGGCGGCCGACGCGGTGCTGTTCGGCGCCGTCGGCGACTGGAAGTACGACAAGCTCGATCGCGCCTTGCGCCCGGAGCAGGCGATCCTGGGCCTGCGCAAGTCGCTCGGCCTGTTCGCCAACTTCCGGCCGGCGATCTGCTATCCCGAGCTGACCGGCGCGTCGAGTCTCAAGGCCGAGTTCGTCGCCGGCCTCGACATCCTGATCATCCGCGAGCTCACCGGCGACATCTACTTCGGCCAGCCGCGCGGCCGGCGCGCCGCTCCCGACGGCGCGTTCGCCGGCGCCGACGAAGCCTTCGACACGATGCGCTACACGCGGCCGGAGATCGAGCGCATCGCCCACGTCGCGTTCCAGGCGGCCAGGAAGCGCAGCAAGCGGTTGACCAGCGTCGACAAGGCGAACGTTCTCGAGACCTTCCAGTTCTGGAAGGACGTCGTGACCGAGGTGCACCGCGACTATCCCGACGTCGCGCTCGACCACATGTACGTCGACAACGCGGCGATGCAGCTGGTCCGCGCGCCGAAGCGCTTCGACGTCGTCGTCACCGGCAACATGTTCGGCGACATCCTCTCGGACGAAGCGGCCATGCTCACCGGCTCGATCGGCATGCTGCCTTCGGCTTCGCTCGACGCCAACGGCAAGGGCCTCTACGAGCCGAGCCACGGCAGCGCCCCCGACATTGCCGGCAAGGACCTGGCCAATCCTCTCGCTACAATTCTCTCTGTCGCCATGATGCTTCGCTTCTCCCTGAACCAGCCCGAAGCCGCCGCTCGCATCGAGCAGGCGGTGCAGGCGGTGCTCGCCCGCGGGCTGCGCACGGCCGACATCTGGTCGACAGGGTGCACGAGGGTCGGCACCCGGCAGATGGGCGACGCGGTCGTGGCCGCGCTCGGCACCGGCAAAACGAAGATCACCAAGAGCTAGAACGCTGCAGGTTCGTCGCGCCCTTTCCCCGGCCTGACGGCCGGCGGAACCGAACGAAACCCGTTCACTTCAAGACAGGGCAGGGCGATGGAACTCACGGGACTGGTTGGTTGGCGCGGCATGGTCGGCTCGGTGCTGCTCGAGCGCATGCAGGCCGAAGGCGACTTCGATCTGATCGAGCCGCTCTTCTTCAGCACCAGCGACAAGGGCGGCCGGGCGCCGCCCCAGGCGAAGAACGAGACGCGCCTGCAGGACGCGTACGACATCGGGGCGCTCCGGCGCTGCGCCATCGTCGTCACCGCGCAGGGTGGCGAGTACACCAAGGACGTCTACCCGCGCCTGCGCGCCTCGGGCTGGAACGGCGTCTGGATCGACGCTGCGAAGACGCTGCGCATGCAGGACGACGCCGTGATCGTCCTCGACCCGGTCAACCTAGGCGTGATCCGCGACGCGATGCGGCGCGGCGTGCGCAACTACATCGGCGGCAACTGCACCGTCAGCTGCATGCTGATGGGCGTCGGTGCGCTCTTCAAGGCCGATCTCGTCGAGTGGATGACGTGCACGACGTACCAGGCCGCCTCGGGCGGCGGCGCCCAGCACATGCGCGAGTTGCTGGTGCAGTACGGTGCTCTCAACGCCGAGGTGCGCGCCCTCCTCGACGACCCGAAGTCGGCGATCCTCGAGATCGATCGCAAGGTGGTCGAACGGCAGCGCGCGATGTCGGCCGCGGAGACGGCGAACTTCGGCGTTCCCCTCGGCGGCAGCCTGATCCCTTGGATCGACGCCGACCGCGGCGACGGCACGAGCCTCGAGGAATGGAAGGGAGGCGCCGAGACGAACAAGATCCTCGGTCGTGGCGGAGTGGCCGGGCCGGCGCTGGTGCCTGTCGATTCGATCTGCGTTCGCGTCGGCGCGATGCGCTGCCACAGCCAGGCGCTGACGATCGCGCTCAAGCGCGACGTCCCGCTCGCCGATATCGAAGCGATGATCGCAGCGGACAACGAATGGGTGAGCGTCGTGCCGAACACGCGCGAGGCGACGGTGCGCGCCCTGACTCCGGTGGCCGTCACCGGAACGATGGATATCCCGGTCGGGCGCCTGCGCAAGCTGGCGATCGGAGAGCGCTATCTGGGCGCGTTCACGGTCGGCGACCAGCTTCTCTGGGGTGCGGCCGAACCACTGCGGCGCATGCTGCGACTCCTGCTCGAGGCATGAAGGCCGGCCCCGCCAGCGCTCTTTCGCGTTGCCTGCCTGCAACATCGGCGTGCAGAAGACTCGGAACCCGTCGTTCAACGAATGTCAGCCATTGCATGAGCTTGCTACCGTATCTCACTGATGTTATGGTCTTTTCCGTCTTTGCGACCCGCCGTTCTGAGGCCGCATGAGGGGCCTCATTCGAGATCGGCAAGCTCGATGGCGAGCCGGTACTGTCCATTCGGGAGACGCCTTGAAAAGAAATCTGAAGTTTCCGGGGCGCTTCGCGCTGACGAGCGTCGCCTTCGCGGCGCTCTGTCTGACGTCTCCACTGGCTTCGGCCCTCGGCCTCGGCCGGGTCACGGTGCAATCCGCTCTCGGCGAAGCGCTGCAGGCCGAGATCGAGGTCACGAGCATGACGGCCGAGGAGCAGGCCAACCTCAGGATCCGCGTCGCCCCGCCCGAGTCGTACCGCGCTGCCAACGTTGACTA
>DATMGW010000295.1:0-8469 GCA_035555295.1 Caldimonas sp. | reverse complement strand
GCCGCGCCTGCGCCTCGATCCTCCCCTGGCGGCCGACGCGCCGCGCGCGGCGGCGTCCGCTCCCGGCCAGGCTGCGCCTGCGCTGCCGGTCGACCCGGCCACTGCGCTGGCCATCGCGCCGGCATCCGCAGGCGAGGCCGCGTCCGAGGTGCTGCAGCGCGAGCGCGACCGGATCCAGGTCCTCGAGGCCGGTCTCATCAGTCTGCGCAACGACACGCAGGCGACGCGGCAGACGGTCGCGGCGCTGCAAGCTCGTCTGCGCCAGGCCGAAGCCGAGCGCTATGCGAACGGTCTCGTCTATGCGCTTGCCGGTGTCGCGCTGCTCTTAGCGCTGATCGCCGCCGCGCTCTGGTGGCTGCGGCCGCGCCAGCGCGCTCGCGCCCGCTGGTTCGAGGCGCAGGCCAGGGCGGCTCGCGCGGCGCAGCGCAAGGACCCGGCCGGTGCGGTCGCCGCGCCGTTTCCGCCGAGCGAGCCGCCGCCGGAGTCGACGACGCGGCCGGCGACCGTGCTCGCGACGGCTCCGGCGGCGATCGGCGGTCTCGAGGTGACGACCGTGCTCGGCCCGGAGTTCTCGCGCCCGACCCCGGATCCGTTCCGTCCCTCGAGCTTCGGCGCGCTGTCGAAGAAGACCGGCGAGCTGTCGATGGAAGAGCTGATCGACCTCGAGCAGCAGGCCGAGTTCTTCGTCGTCCTCGGCCAGGACGAGGCCGCCATCGCGCTGCTCGACAGCTACATGCGCGGTGACGGCGGCAAGAGCCCGCTGCCGTATCTGCAATTGCTCGAGATCCACCAGCGGCGCGGCGAGCAGATCGCCTACGAGCGGGTCCGCCAGGCCTTCAACGATCGCTTCAACGCGCACGCTCCGGAGTGGAGTTCGGATCTCCATTTCGGCCGCGCCCTGGTCGACTATCCGCAGACGATCGCGCGCCTGCAGTCGCTCTGGCCGACGCCGCTGTCGGCGATGCAAGCCCTCGACAACCTGCTCTTTCGACGTCATTCGGCCGACGATTCGTTCGATTTCCCCGCCTATCGCGAGCTGCTCTTTCTCTACTCGATCGCGCGCGAGCTCTCCGGCCACGTCGAGACCGATTTCGGCTCGATCGACCTGTTTCTCCCGCTCGAGGACGCGCCGCCCCCGAAGCATGCCGCGGCCGTGTCCGCCAATGACGGCGGATTCACCGTCGACCTCGACGTCTCGAACTGGCCGGAAGACGCGACCATGAGCGACCTGCTGATCCGCCGCCCGCCGCGGCAGCGCGGCAGCGCCTGAGCCGAACCCGCGCGGTCGATCAGATCGCCGCCAGCCGGTCGAGTGCCAGGGCCAGCGTTTCGTCCTTCTTGGCGAAGCAGAAGCGCGCGATGCGCTGCTCGAACGCGTCGGCGTAGAACGCCGACAGTGGAATCGCGGCGACGCCGATTTCCTTGGTCAGCCACAGGCAGAAATCGGCCTCCGGTTGGTCGCTCACGGCGGAGTAGTCGACGCACTGGAAGTAGGTGCCCTGGCAGGGAAGGGCACGCAGGCGCGTCTTCGCCAGGCCGGCACGGAAGCGGTCCCGCTTGGCGCGATAGAACGCCGGCAGGCCGACGTGATGCGACGGATCGGCCATGAAGGCGGCGATGCCGTGCTGCATCGGCGTGTTGACGGTGAAGACGTTGAACTGGTGGACCTTGCGGAACTCGGTGCTGAGCGCGGCCGGCGCCGCCGCGTAGCCGATCTTCCAGCCGGTGACGTGATAGGTCTTGCCGAAGCTCGAGACGACGACGCTGCGCGCCGCGAGCTCGGGGAAGCGGGTCACGCTCTGGTGCTCGCCGTCGTAGACCATGTGCTCGTAGACTTCGTCGCTGACGACGATGATGTCGGTGTGGCGCAGCAGCTCGGCCAGGCTTGCCAAGTCGGCGCGCGACCAGCAGGTGCCGCTCGGGTTGTGCGGCGTGTTGATGACGATCGCCCGCGTCCGTGGCGTGATCGCCGCGGCGATGCGCTCGAAGTCGGGCGCGAAGCTCCCCGGTACGAGCGGCACGTGCACCGGCGTCGCGCCGGCGAGCGCGATGTTCGGGTCGTAGCTGTCGTAGCTCGGGTCGAGCACGATGACTTCGTCGCCCGGGTGAACGAGGGCGAGGATGGCGGTAAGGATCGCCTGCGTCGCGCCGGCCGTGATCGTGATCTCGCGGGTGGCGTCGTAGCGGTGGCCGTAGAGCGCCTCGATCTTGGCCGCCACGCGTTCGCGCAGCGCCGCAACGCCCGTCATCGGCGGATATTGGTTCAGGCCGGCGCGCATCGCCGCGTCGACGGCGTCGACCAGCCTCGGATCGCAGTCGAAGTCCGGAAAGCCCTGGCCGAGATTGACCGCACCGTGCTCCTGGGCCAGCGCCGACATGACGGTGAAGATCGTCGTGCCGACCTTCGGTAGGCGGGTCTCGACTGCCGGCGTGCGTGCGGCATCGATCCGTCCGTCCGCGAGCGGGTCCAGGATGGCAGTCATAGTTGGTAGTCCTGCGGGTCGCCGGCCATCGCCCGTTCGACGAGCGAGCGGCTGAGACGATCGGAAAGCATCTCGACGAACGAGTAGACGAAGTTGCGCAGATAGGCACCGCGCTTGAAGGCGATGCGCGCGACGTTCTGCCCGAACAGGTGTCCGACCGGGCGGGAAACCAGCTCGCCGCCTTGCCCCTCCTCGCGCATGGCGATCTCGGCGACGATGCCCACGCCCAGGCCGAGCTTGACGTAGGTCTTGATCACGTCGGCGTCGATCGCCTCGAGGACGATGTTGGGCGTCAGCTGGCGCGTCGCGAATGCCGCGTCGATGCGCTTCCTGCCCGAGAACGACGGGTGGTAGGAGATCAGCGGCAGGGGCGCCAGGTCCTCGAGCGAGACGCGGTCGATCAGCGCCAGCGGGTGCCCGGCCGGCAGGACCAGCACGTGCTGCCATTCGTAGCACGGCAGGCTGACGAGGTCGGCGTAGTTGTTGAGCGATTCGGTTGCCAGGCCGAAATCGCCGACCTCCTCGTAGACCATCTTGGCGACCTGCTCGGGCGTTCCCTGGTGCAGGCTGATCGTCACCTTCGGGAAGCGCTTTCGCATCTGCGCGATCGGTCCGGGCAGGAAATAGCGCGCCTGGCTGTGCGTCGTCGCGATCGAGAGTGTGCCGGCGTCCTGCTTGGAGAACTCCTCGCCGATCCGCTTCAGGTTGCCGACCTCGCGCATGATCACCTCGATCGCCTTCAGCACCTCACGGCCCGGCTCGGTGACGCGGCGCAGGCGCTTGCCGTGACGCGCGAAGATGTCGACGCCGAGCTCGCCCTCGAGCTCGAGGATCGCTTTCGAGACGCCCGGCTGCGACGTGAACAGCGCCTTCGCCGTCTCGGTGAGGTTGAGGTCGCGGCGAACCGCTTCCTGGACGAACCTGAACTGGTGGAGGTTCATGAAGCGGCGGATTATTCACCGACCGCAGCGAGGGCGGCGGCAGCGAGGGCGTCGACGACCGCGGCGTTCTCGCCGATCGCCGGGTGCAGGCGAACGTCGATTCGCAGATGGGCGCGCCGGATTCGCTCGACGAGCGGCGGCAGGTCGTCGCGCAAGTGGCCGCCCATGCCCAGGAACAGCGGGACGATATCGATGCGGGTCGCCCCGGCGGCGGCGAGACGCCGTGCCGCTTCGGCGAGGTCCGGCGCCATCAGCTCGAGAAAGGCGAGCTCGACCAGGCGCTCCGGGTCGGCGCGGCGGACCCGCTCGGCGACGGCCGCGAACGGCTCGGCCCAGCGCGGGTCGCGCGCGCCGTGCCCGAACAGGATCAGGCCGGAGCTCATCGGGCCCCCACGCTTGCGGCTGACGCCGCTGCGCTGCCCCCCGAGGGGGCGCTCGCGCCTTGGGGCGGCCCGGCGGCGCTCATCGGTAGCGCACCAGCCAGCTGAATGCCACCAGCGACAGGCCGAGGTAGAGCGCGCCGGGCGCGGCGGCGACGATCCAGGGCGTCCAGTTGCCGAGCATGCCGAGGTGGCGAAAGATGTTGTTGAGGAGGACGAAGCTGACGCCCAGCATGATGCCGACGAAGACCTTCAGACTCATCCCGCCGGTGCGCGCGTTGACATAAGCGAAAGGCAGGGCGAGGCCGACCATGACGAGGCAGGCGAACGGGTAGAGGGCGCGCTTCCAGAACTGGATCTTCTGCAGCTCCGACGCCTGCTCGTTGTCGGAGAGGTGGCCGATGTAGCGCCACAGGTCGAGCGTCGACATGGTCGTGACCGGAAGCACGGCGGCGGCGACGACGTTGGGCGACAAGGTGCTCGGCCAGTCGAGCGTTGCGAGCTCCTGCTGCTTGACGGTCGGGTCGAGCCCCGACTCGACCCAGCGCGTGACGACGACGTCGCGCAGGGTCCAGACGCCGTTCTTCGCGACGCTCGCCTCGGCCGCCGCGGTCCGCGTCAGGAGGCGGCCGTCGGCGTCGAACTCGAAAATGCGAACGCTGCGCAGCATCGAGCCGCCTTCGGCCGAGCCGACGTTGATCGAATAGCTGCGCTCGCCCTGCGGCGTCGCCGCGTGCTCCTTGATCCAGGCACCTGAGCGCTCCAGCTTCAGGCTGCCGCTGAAGCCGGCACGCAACTGGCTGGCTGCGCGCTCGGTCACCGGCGCCAGGTAGTCGCCGCAGACGAAGGTCACCGCACCGAAGACGAGCGCCAGGCTCGTCAGCAGCCAGAGCGCGCGGCCAGGCCCCAGCCCGCTGGTGCGCAGGATCGTGTATTGCGACGACTGGGCCAGGCGCGCGAGCGCGTAGATGCTGCCGATCAGCACCGCGATCGGCATCAGCTCGTAGAAGTGGCCCGGGGCGAGCAGCAGCGAATAGATCGCCGCGTGCACGGCGGTGTAGCCGCGCTGACCGATGCCGCCGAGCTCGTCGACGAAGTCGATGAAGAAGAAGAGGGCGAGAAAGGCGACCGCGACGAGGGCGACGGCGGAGGTGATGTCGGCATAGAAGAGCCGCCGGACCGTCCTCATGCCGCGGGCTGCCTGGCGCGCCGCCTCGGCACGCCGCGGTTCGTTCCGTGCTCTCGCCACCACAGGAGCGTCGTGGCAATCGCAAAAGCGCCGCCGTGCACGAGGAGCAGTGCGCCGCCGAAGCTCATCCTGCCCGAAGCGACCCAGGCCTGCGACAGGTTGATGAAGTTGTAGTAGGCGAAGAACCCGAGCAGCGCGAAGAGGAGGTTCCAGTTGCTCGCGTGACGCGGGTTCGAGGCCGACATGCCGACGCCGAGCAGGAGGACGTTCGCGCCGGCGAGAACGAGGCCGACCCGCCACGCCAGCTCGCCCAGGCCGTCGCGCGTCGGTTGGCGCAGCAGATCGGCCGTCGAGCGTGCGCGGGGCGCCGGGCCGCCCGTCGACGCCATCGCCCGCTCGCCCGCCAGCGAGCGATAGGACTCGAAGCGCGACAGCGTCTTCTCGCCACTCTTCACGTTCTGCTCGTTGCGCTGGCCTTCGTCGAGGACGACGAAGTGGTCGCCGCCTGCGGACTCGATGTGCCCGCTCTTGGCCGTCGTCACCGCTTCGACGCCGCTGCGCGTCGCGACGATGAGGACGTTGTGCCCGGTCGCGGCGTCGCCCGCTCCGCCCTCGAAGAAGAAAGTGCGCTGGCCGTCGCCCGAGGTCTGGAACTGCCCCGGGGCGACCCGGGAGAGATCGGAGCGCCGGTCGAATTCGTCCTTCAGCTCGGCGCTGCGCTCGTTCTGCCAGGGCCAGACGAACAGGGCGAGCAGAGCGATGACGAGCAGCACCGGCCAGCTCGTGCGAACGACCGGGCGCACGAAGCGCGCCAGCGGGACGCCGCTGGCGAACCAGATCGTCATCTCGCTGCCGCGGTACATGCGCGACAGCGTTGCGACGATGGCGATGAAGAGGGACAGCGCGAGCATCGTCGGCAGATGGCCGAGGCCGATGTAGGCGAGCAGTAGGGCGACGTCCTGCGGCGAGACGCGGCCGAGCGCGGCCTGGCCGAGCGTGCGGATGAACATGATCGTCAGCACGATCGTGATGATGACGACCAGCGTGCCGCCGAAGTTGCGCGCCAGCTCTCGACGCAATGTGGAATCGAATAACATCTTCGGCTTGCCTACTGCTTTGGGAATTATGGACTTCGGTCACCGCATTGCCGCCCCTTCAAGCCTTGCCGGCATCGAGGCCGATGCCTTGATCCTGATCGTCGCCGGCGAGGCGATCGATCCGGCCCTCGGCGCTTCGCTCGCCGCGCTCATCGGCGACGCCGTCGCGCAAGGCGACCTGCTCCTCAAGAAGGGCAAGTCGCTCTACCTGCACCGGCCGGCCGGCGTCACGGCCCTGCGCGTCGTCGTCTCGGTCGCCGCCGACGCATCGGCGAAGGCGTTCAAGGTGGCGCTGGCCCACGCCTTCGGCCTCCTCAAGTCGAGCGGGGCGAGCAGTGTCGCCGTCGGCTGGGCCGGCGGCGGCGCCTGGACGGCCGCGCATGCCGAAGCTGCCGTCACGGCGCTGGCCGACGCCGCCTATCTGTATCGGCACAGCAAGCCGAGCGCACCGCAGGCGTGGGCGCCGCGGGCGCTGACGCTGCTGTGCGCCAAGGCCGATACAAAGGCCGTGCAGCAAGGCCTCGAGCGCGGCGCCGCGGTGGCGGCGGGAGCGACGCTGGCGCGCGAATTCGCCAATCGTCCCGGCAACCACTGCACGCCGACCTGGCTCGGCCAACAGGCGAAGAAGATCGGCAAGGAGTTCGACCTCGAGGTCGAGGTGCTCGACAGGAAGGCCGTCGAAAAGCTCGGCATGGGCGCTTTCCTGGCCGTCGCGCAAGGGTCTGACGAGCCGCTGCGCTTCATCGTCGCGCGCTACGAAGGCGCGCCGAAATCGGTGCCACCGGTCGTCCTCGTCGGCAAGGGGATCACCTTCGACAGCGGCGGCATCTCGCTCAAGCCCGGGCTCGACATGGACGAGATGAAGTTCGACATGGGCGGGGCCGCGAGCGTGCTCGGCACGCTGCACGCCATTGCCACGTTGAAGCCGAAGCTGAACCTCGTCTGCATCGTTCCGAGCTGCGACAACATGCCGAGCGGCAAGGCCGTCAAGCCCGGCGACGTCGTCACGAGCATGTCCGGCCAGACCGTCGAGATCCTCAACACCGACGCAGAAGGGCGGCTGATCCTGTGCGATGCGCTGACCTATGCGGAACGCTTCAAGCCCGCCGTCGTCGTCGACGTCGCGACCTTGACGGGGGCTTGCGTGATCGCCCTGGGGCATCACCATTCGGGCCTCTTCAGCGCCGACGACGGTGTCGCCGCGCAGATGCTCGCGGCGAGCCGCGAGGCGCTCGATCCGTGCTGGCGGATGCCGCTAGACGAGGAATACGACGAAGCGCTGAAGAGCAACTTCGCCGACATGGGCAACATCGGCGGACGGCCCGGCGGCGCGATCACGGCCGCGATGTTCCTGCGTCGCTTCACCGCCAAGTACCCCTGGGCCCACCTCGATATCGCCGGCACGGCGTGGAAATCCGGGGCTGCCAAGGGCGCCACCGGACGGCCGGTCGGCCTCCTGACGCACTTCGTGCTCGCGCACGCGCGTTGAATGCACGCGTCCTCGCGTTGAATGTCGGCCCCGATCGACGTCGCTGCCCATGACCGAGATCAGCTTTCATTTCAACGTGCCGCGACCGACGCACTACGCCTGTCGCCTGCTGCGCAAGGCGCTGCGCCGTGCCTCGGGCGTTGCCGTCACGGGGCCGCCGGAACTGCTCGCCGAGCTCGACCGCGAGCTCTGGGCCTTCGACGCCACGGAGTTCGTCCCCCACGCCTGGGCCGACGACGCGGGGAACGTTCCCAAGAGCCTGCACGCGTCGTGCGTCTGGCTGGCGCCCGAGCCGGTCGTCGCGCCGCTGCACGACGCCTTGGTCAATCTCGGAGCGACGCCGCCGCGCGGCTTCGAATCGTTCCGTAGGCTGATCGAAGTGGTCGCTACCGACGAGGCCGGCCGGTCGGCGGCGCGCGAGCGCTGGAAGGGCTACGCGCGGCGCGGCTACACGGTCGAAGGTCACGAGGTCGCTCAGTGAGCACCGGGCGATCGAATCCGCCGGCCGGAATTCCGACCCTGACCGAAGTGGTCAGCTGGTCCGAGGTCGAGGCGACTCCTGCGACGGCGAAGCCCGGCTCGACCGCGGCGGCGCCCGCGCACGCGCCGGCAACGGGCGCGACGCCCGAGGGGCCGGCCCCCGTTTCTGCGCTTCCGCCCGCGTCGTCCCCACCAGCGTCGGCGGGCCCTGCCGCCGAGCGGCCGGCGCCCGTCGCCGTGGCTCCCGCGCCTCCCGCGCCGACGCCGACGGTGCCGACTCGCGTCGCGTCACCTCCTGCGCCGGTGCTGTCGACGCCGGCCACGTCGACGTCCGCACCGGCTGCGCCGCCGGTCGTGCCGCCGGCCACGTCGCAAGCAACGGCGCCCGCGCCGGGCGCGATATCGCCACC
>DATMGW010000294.1:0-2010 GCA_035555295.1 Caldimonas sp. | reverse complement strand
ACCTGCTCGCGTCCGAGGCGCGCGCCACGGGCCTGTGGTCGATCGCCAAGGGCGACGTGCCGGCGGCGCACTGGTCGGCGCTCGGCCGGCCGTTCTACGCTGTGGGCGCGCTGGCCGGGCTGCGTTCCTGGTCGGGCTCGATGTTCGAGTACCTGATGCCGACGCTCGTTCTCGACGAGCCGCACGGCAGCGTCCTGCACAGCGCGGCGCAGGCGGCGGTGGTCGAGCAGATCGCCTTCGCGCGCGAGCACCACGTGCCCTGGGGCATCTCCGAATCGGCCTACGCAGGGAGCGACCACACGCTGGCTTACCAGTACGCGCCGCAGGGCGTGCCCAAGCTGGCCTTGCGGCGAACGCCGGTCGACGAGCTCGTCGTCGCGCCGTACGCGACGATGCTCGCCGCCCAGGTCGCGCCGCATCGCGCCGCCTCGAACCTGCACCGCTTCGAGCAGGCACGGGCGCGCCTGCGCTACGGCTTCATCGAGGCGCTCGACTACACGCCGGCGCGCCAGTCGGGTCACGAAGGCATGGCGCGCGTCTACACCTTCATGGCGCACCACCAGGGCATGAGCATCGTCGCCCTGGCCAACGTGCTGCTCGATCGGGCGCCTCGCCGCTGGGGCATGCGCGACCCGCGCATCGAGGCCGTCTCCTCGCTGCTGCACGAGCGGGCGCCGCGCGAGGTGCCGATGCTGCACGAGGCTCCTGCGAGCCCGGCGCCTGGATCGCAGCAGCGGCGCAGCCCTGGAATGCTGCGCGAGGTCGTCCCTGGGATGGCGGCCGTCGAGCCGACCCACCTGTTGTCGAACGGGCGCTATGCCGTCGCCCTTCGCGCCAACGGCGCGGGAACGAGCCGCTGGGGCGCGAGCGAGATCACGCGCTCGCGCGACGATGCCCTGCGCGACGCCTACGGGACGTTCTTCCACATCCGCTGGGACCGGCAGCCGCGACCGGTCTCGCTGACGCAGCATCCGGCGCCCGATCGGGCCGCGCACTACTACAGCAGCTTCCACGCCGATCGCGTCGCGTTCGGCGCCTCCTGGTCCGAGCTTCATGCGACGACGACGGTCTGGGTCAGCCCCGAGGACGACATCGAGTTCCGGCGCGTCGAGCTGCGCAACCTGGGCGATCGAACGCTCGACCTCGAGCTGATGTCGTCGTTCGAGGTGACGCTCGCCGACGCGCGCGCCGACGAGGCGCACCCGGCCTTCCAGAACCTCTTCGTCGCTGCCGAATGGCAGGGCGCGCACCAGGCGCTGGTCTTCGAGCGCAAGCCCCGCCTGGCGGGCGACGAGGGCATGCTCGCGGCGCACTTCATCGCCGAATCGCAGCCCGTGGACGGCGGCGTCCGCATCCAGGTCGACCGACGTCGCTGGCTCGGCCGCAACCATGTCGCGAGCCATCCACTCGCGTCGTTCGACGAACCCCCGCTGCCCGCGCCGGGCAGCGAAGCGGCGCCGCTCGACACCGGCCTCGATCCGGTGTCGGCGTTTGCGGTGCGCCTGCAGATCGCGGCGCGCGCCAAAGCGCGAATCACCTTCTGCACCGCCGCTGCCGACAACCGCACGACGCTGCGCGCGGTGATCGACAAGTACCGCCAGCCGGGCAACATCGAGCGCGCCTCGATGATGTCGGCGACGCTGGCCGGCATCCGCGTACGCGACATGCGCATCAACGCCGAGAACTACGCGGCGATCCAGACGCTGACGACGGCCCTGGCGCAGACGCTGACGCGAGTCCACGCGCGCCACGTCGACGCCGCCGAAATCTGCGACCGGCGTCTGCTCTGGCGCTTCGGCATTTCCGGTGACCGGCCGATCGTCCTCGTCTCGGCCGGGGTCGCCCAGGGCTACGGCCTGCTGCGCACGCTGGCGCAGGCGCTGCGCCTGTGGTCGTGGGGCGGCATCGCCTGCGACCTCGTCGTCGTCAATCACGAGCCGCCTTCGTACGAGATGGCGCTGCATCGGCAGATCAAGACGCTGAAGGAGGCGCACGCCGCCGCGAGCCAGG
>DATMGW010000293.1:0-2624 GCA_035555295.1 Caldimonas sp. | reverse complement strand
TCATGCCGGAGGAAGAGCGGCGCAACACGGCCTACCACGAGTCGGGTCACGCGCTGGTCGCGCGGCTGCTGCCGAAGACCGATCCGGTGCACAAGGTGACCGTGATCCCGCGTGGCCGCGCTCTCGGCGTGACGATGCAGTTGCCCGAGACGGACCGCTACAGTCTCGACAAGGACCGCATGCTCTCGACGATCTCGGTGCTCTTCGGCGGCCGCATCGCCGAAGAGGTATTGATGAACCAGATGACTACCGGCGCGAGCAACGACTTCGAGCGTGCGACTTCGATCGCCCGCGACATGGTGACGCGCTACGGCATGACCGACGAGCTCGGCCCGATGGTCTACGCCGAGAACGAGGGCGAGGTCTTCCTCGGCCGCTCAGTGACCAAGCAGGTCAACGTCTCCGAGCAGACGATGCAGAAGGTCGATTCGGAGATCCGCCGCATCATCGACGAGCAGTACGCGATCGCCAGGAAGCTCATCGAGGACAACCAGGAGAAGATCCACGCGATGGCGGCGGCCCTGCTCGAATACGAGACGATCGACGCCGAGCAGATCGAGGACATCATGTCCGGCAAGGCGCCGCGCCCGCCGAAGGACTGGCCGAGCACGCCGGTCAAGCCGAGCACCGGCGCTCCGCCGGTGACGCCGGGAAGCGCTCCGGCCGCCGCTTGACGGCGCCCGCCGGCGATTCGACGACGGGGCTGCGGCCCCGTTTTTCTTCGTCGAGGCACTCGTCGACATGATCTGGAAGACGGCGCGTTTCGCGATCGATCTCGCCGTGCCGCGGGTGATGGGCATTGTCAACATCACGCCCGATTCGTTCTCCGACGGCGATGCGGCGATGACGCCGTCGCGCGCGCTCGCGACCTGCGAGCGGCTGCTCGGCGACGGCGCCGACCTGCTCGACCTGGGCGGCGAGTCGAGCCGGCCGGGGGCGCATCGGGTGGGCGTCGACGTCGAGCTCGGGCGCGTCATGCCGGTGCTGCGCGAGGCGGTCCGCCTCGGCTGCCCGATCTCCGTCGACACGACCCGGCCCGAGGTGATGCGCGCAGCGCTCGACGCCGGCGCTGACATCGTCAACGACATCGCCGCCCTGCGCGCGCCCGGGGCGCTCGAGGCCGTCGCCGCGCATCCTTCCTGCGGCGTCTGCCTCATGCACATGCGCGCGACGCCGCTCTCGATGCAGGCCGACGCGGACTACACCGACGTCGTTGCCGAGGTCGCTGCGTTCCTCGGCGAGCGCGTCGCCGCGCTCCGCGCCGCCGGAATCGCCGCAGATCGCATCGTCGTCGATCCGGGAATCGGCTTCGCCAAGACGCCGGCGCACAACCTCGAGCTGCTCGAACGCCAGAGCGAGCTGCTCGCCATCGGCGCGCCGCTGCTCGTTGGCTGGTCGCGCAAGTCGACGCTGGCGCGCCTGGCCGGCGTCTCGGGAACGCCCGCGGCCGAGCGCTCGACGGCGCAGCGCGCCGCGCTCGACGCAGCGAGCGTCGCCGCAGCGCTGCTGGCGGTGGAACGCGGCGCGCGCGTCGTCCGCGTGCACGACGTCGCCGCCACCGTGGCCGCGCTGCAGGTGTGGAAGGCGGCCTCCGTCTGGCGGGGATAATCGTTTGCGCATCGCGTCCCGCGCCTTCCCGCCTCCATGACTAGGGTCTGTTGACATATGAATCGCCCCCGCGTGAGGCCCCGCAAAGGGCCAAATCTAGGCGCAAAGCGCAGCCGGGTTGGTTACCCGGCGAGCATTTGCAACGACGAGTCGGCCCTTTGCGGGGCCTCACCCTTCGGGCCGTCCGTCAAGGGCGCAGGACGTCGTTGCAGCCCTTGCCCAGGCGTCCAGCCTGGGCTGCGGTCTGCGCCTAGCCCCGCACCCTTGACCGCCACGGCGCGGGGGTGATTCATATGTCAACAGACCCTAGAACCTACTTCGGTACCGACGGCATCCGTGGCAGGGTCGGCGTCGCACCGATCACTCCCGACTTCATGCTGCGCCTGGGCCACGCCGTCGGCCAGGTGCTGCTCAAGCGCGGCGGGCGGCGGCCGACCGTCCTCATCGGCAAGGACACCCGCATCTCCGGCTACATGATCGAATCGGCGCTCGAGGCCGGGTTCGCCTCGGCCGGCGTCGACGTCGTCCTGACCGGCCCACTGCCGACACCGGGCGTCGCCTACCTGACGCGGGCGCTGCGGCTGGGCTTGGGCGTCGTCATCAGCGCCTCGCACAACCCGCACGAGGACAACGGAATCAAGTTCTTCTCGGCGCGCGGCGAGAAGCTGCCCGACGCCTGGGAGCACGAGGTCGAGGAGGCGCTCGAGGCCGAGCAGCGCTGGGTCGGGTCGGCAGCGCTCGGCAAGGCGCGCCGGCTCGATGACGCGAGCGGCCGCTACATCGAGTTCTGCAAGAGCACCTTCAGCAACGACCTCTCGCTCAAGGGCCTGCAGATCGTCGTCGACGCGGCGCACGGCGCGGCCTACCACGTCGCGCCCGACGTCTTCCACGAGCTCGGCGCCGAGGTGACGACGATCGGCTGCCATCCCGACGGCTTCAACATCAACGCCGGCTTCGGCGCGACGGCGCCGCAGGCTCTGGTCGAGGTCGTGCGCGCGAGCGGCGCCGACTACGGC
>DATMGW010000292.1:0-5906 GCA_035555295.1 Caldimonas sp. | reverse complement strand
GGCGTCGGCATCCTCCACCGTGACCGACAGCGCCGAATAGGCGTCGGCCAGCCGATCCGAGACCGCGTCGACCGACGCCGCCGCAACGACCAGGGTGAGCGCGTGCATCGCGCGACCCCTCAGCGCTTGTGCTGATCGAGCCAGCCTTCCAGGTAATGGATGCTCGTTCCGCCCTCGATGAACTTGGCGTCGACCATCAGCTCGCGATGCAGCGGAATGTTCGTCTGGATGCCCTCGACGACGGTCTCGGACAGCGCGGTGCGCATGCGCGCCAGCGCCTGCTCGCGCGTGTCGCCGTGGACGATGATCTTGCCGATCATCGAGTCGTAGTTCGACGGGACGACGTAGTTCGTGTACGCGTGCGAGTCGACGCGCACGCCCGGGCCGCCGGGCGGATGCCACATCGTTATGCGTCCGGGCGAAGGCGTGAAGCGGTAGGCGTCTTCGGCGTTGATCCGGCATTCGATGGCGTGACCGCGACACTGGACGTTGCGCTGCGCGATCGGGAGCCTTTCGCCTGCGGCGATCCGCAACTGCATCTGCACGATGTCGATACCGGTCACCCACTCGGTGACCGGGTGCTCCACCTGCACCCGCGTGTTCATCTCGATGAAGAAGAATTCGCCGTTCTCGTAGAGAAACTCGAAGGTGCCGGCGCCGCGATAGGCGATCCGCTTGCAGGCGGCGACGCAGCGCTCGCCGATCTTCTCGATCGCCCGCCGGGCGATCCCCGGCGCCGGGGCTTCCTCGATGATCTTCTGGTGCCGGCGCTGCATCGAGCAGTCGCGTTCGCCCAGCCAGACGACGTTCTTGTGCTGGTCGGCGAGCACCTGGATCTCGATGTGGCGTGGATTCTCGAGAAACTTCTCCATGTAGACGGTCGGATTGCCGAACGCGGCGCCGGCCTCGGCGCGCGTCATCTGCACCGCCGAGACGAGCGCCGCCTCGGTGTGCACGACGCGCATGCCCCGGCCACCGCCGCCACCGGCCGCCTTGATGATGACCGGGTAGCCGATCGTGCGGGCGGCGCGGATCGCCTCCTTGGGGTCGTCGCCGAGCGCGCCTTCGGTTCCGGGAACGCAGGGCACGCCCGACTTGATCATCGCCTGCTTGGCTGCGACCTTGTCGCCCATGATGCGGATCGCGTCGGGGCTCGGGCCGATGAAGACGAAGCCGCTGCGCTCGACGCGCTCGGCGAAATCGGCGTTTTCGGAAAGGAAGCCGTAGCCGGGATGGATCGCCTCGGCGTCCGTCACCTCGGCCGTGGCGATGATGGCCGGCATGTTGAGGTAGCTCTGGGACGACGGAGCCGGCCCGATGCAGACGGCCTCGTCGGCCAGCTTCACGTACTTGGCGTCGCGGTCGGCTTCCGAATAGACGACGACCGACTTGACGTCGAGCTCGCGGCAGGCGCGCTGGATGCGCAGCGCGATCTCGCCGCGGTTGGCGATCAGGATCTTCTTGAACATCGGCGGTCAGGCGGCGCGCCGGCGATGCGCCAGCGGCCGATCGGCGAGGCCGAAGCGCTGCGCGTCGGCGCTCATTCGATGATGAAGAGCGGTTGCCCGAACTCGACCGCCTCGCCGTTTTCGCACAGGATCTCGCGGATCGTGCCGGCCGAGTCGGCCTCGATCTCGTTCATGATCTTCATGGCCTCGATGATGCAGATCGGCTCCCCGATCTTGACGACGCTGCCGACCTCGACGAAGGCCGCGGCGCCCGGGCTCGCCGACCGGTAGAAGGTACCGACCATCGGCGACTTCACGGTGTGCCCCGTGGGCACCACCGGGGCGAGCGGCACCTCCGCCGGCGGCGTGGCGAGGGCGGCGGGGGCCGCCGTATAAACGGCATGAGAGCCATGTCCGGCGACCACGGTCGCCGGAGCGGGGGCAGCGGACTTGACGATCCGGACCTTGCCGTCAGCCTCGGCGATTTCGAGCTCGGAGATATTCGACTCTGAGACCAGATCGATCAGGGTCTTCAGTTTTCGCAGGTCCATCGGAAGCCACCTCGGGCTGAGTTGGCGCGACTTTAAGCCATTTATCGATGGTTGCCGGCCGTTAGCGGCAAGAATGCGCCATCGACAGCCCGAGGGGTCGCGTGCCTACTGCACGAACGCCGTCCAGGAGTCGAGCAGGGAGCGGTCGACGGGGCCGAGCTTGCGCCGCGCGGCCGCGCCGTTGGTCGCGAACGCGACCGTGAAGGGCAAGGCGCCGATCGTGTTGCCGAGGCTGCGCGAAAGATCCAGACCTTGGGCGCCGGCCAGGGCGACCGGCAGGGTCAGGCTCCGCTTCGCGAGAAAGCCTCGTACCGGCTCCGCGGAGTCGATCGCCAGCGCCAGGACGTTCCAGCCACGGCTCGACACGGCGCGGGCGAACGAGTCGAGAAGCGGCATCTCGATCGCGCACGGGACGCACCAGGTCGCCCAGAAGTTGAGGAGGAGCGGGTGGCCGCGCAGCGCGGCCATGGAAAGCGGCGACCCGTCGACCCTGACAAAGGAAAGCGCCCAGAGATCGATCGGGCCCTCCGCGTCGACCGACGCGGCGCGCTTGCGGGCCCGCCAAAGCGCCGCGCCGATGCCCAGGGCCGCGCTGCCGCCCGCCACCCCGGCCACGACGAGCGTTCGCCGTCTCACGCCGCGGCCTGCAGCTTCTGCAGCGCCGCGAGATCGCCGCGCTGGGCCCGACCTCGCGAGTCGCCGCGCAAGGCGCCGCGCAAGTCGTCGTAGTCGAGCACCGTCAGGGCGATGCGAATCGCGTTGCCCCATTCGCGGCTGCGGACGTAGACATTGAGGACGTCGACCTTGCGTCCGCGCGGGCCGTCGGTGCTCGACGCCTCGTAGTCGACCCGCATGTCGATCAAGGCGATCTCCGCCGCTTTCGAGTCGTCGCAATAGAGCTCGATATGGACGTCGCTTCGCCGCGTCGCCGTTCCGCGCCAGACGGCGCCGCTCAGGTGCGGCCGAAAGGCGTCCAGCCGTTCCATCCAGCTCGCCGCGATCGCACGCAGGGTCGCCAGCTCGGCCGGCTGCGAATCGGCATGGAAGATCCCGAGGTAGGCGCGGACCTCGTCTTCGACGACGTCGTTGTCGGGCAGATCGACGGAGCGCTTGCCGAGCCGCAGATCGCGCGCCGCGCGTCGTTTAGCGGCCCCGTATTCGAGCCCCTCCTCGACGATCAGACGGGCCGCGGCGACGGCGATCTCCGCGGTGAGCGTTCCGGTCATGCCTCATTCTAGGGACGCCGCCCGGCCGCGTCGTTCGGCACCGCTCAGGGCAGTTCGACGCCGCCCATCCGCGCCGCGATCGTCGCCGCCCGGCCCATGACGTAGGGCGAGGCGATCCGCTTTTCGAAGCGCTTCGGCGCCGGCAGCATGACCGCCAGTTGCGCGGCCTGCGTCGTCGAGAGTGCCTGTGCGCCGGCGTGGAAGTAGCGTCGCGACGCCGCCTCGGCACCGAATACGCCTTCGCCCCACTCGACGCTGTTCAGGTAGATCTCGAGGATCCGGCGCTTGCCGAGGAGCGCCTCCAGCTCCCAGGCGATGACGACTTCCTGCGCCTTACGGACGAGGCTGCGCTCGCCGCCGAGGAAGAGGTTCTTGGCCAGTTGCTGCGTGATCGTCGAGCCGCCGACGACCTTGGCCGGGCGCGGGAGAGGCGCCGCGGCGCTGCGCCGCGGATCCGCTTTCGCGGCACGTTCGTTGATTCGATCCGCGACGGCTTCGGCGCGTTGGTTGCGTTCCCAGGCCTTTTCGAGCGCGTCCCATTCGACCCCGGTGTGCTCGGTGAAGCCGGCATCCTCAGAGGCGATCACGGCGCGCTTCAGCGCAGTCGAGATCCCGCCGTAGTCGACCCAGGTCTGCTGCCAGGCGAGCGGGCGCGGGGCAATCGCCAGTCGCCACGCTTCGGAACGCTGGAACGCGGTCGAGCGCGGGTCGAGTACTGCCATCGACGCCACGCGCAGCGCGAAATAGGCCTGCAGCGACACTGCAGCAACGGCGACGAGCGCAACGAAGCGCCCGAGCGAGCGCCCCGGCGACGCCGTCATGGCAAGTCGAGTCGCCGGCGCAGCGCCGCCAGCACGCTGTCGGTGCGCGGCCGCACGCCGCGCCAGAACCAGAAAGCCTCGGCCGCCTGCTCGACGAGCATGCCGAGGCCGTCGCGCGCGAGCGCGCCGCGGCCTCGGGCCCAGGCCAGGAAGTCCTTGCTGTGGCCGCCGTACATGAGGTCGATGGCGAGCGCTTCGGGGCCCAGTACGGCGCCCGACACCAGCACGGGAACGCCGGCGACGCTGCTCGCGCTGGCGTTGATGACGACGTCGAAGGCATCGCCGCAGGCATCAAGCGGCGCCACGCGTAGTGTCGTCCCAGAGGTCGAAGAGGCCAGGTCGGCGTGGCGCGAAGCGAGCGCCTCGGCGCGGGCCAGGGTCCGGTTCGTCACGACCACCTCGCGCGCCCCCGCAGCGATGATCGGGCCGAGGGCTCCGGCAGCCGCGCCGCCGGCGCCGATCAGGAGGACGCGCTTGCCGCGCAGCGCGACGCCGGCGTTTTGCTCGACATCGCGGACCAGCCCGACGCCGTCGGTGTTGTCGCCGTGCCAGCCGGCGGCGTCGAAGCGCAGCGTGTTGCAGGCAGCAGCGAGCCGGGCGCGCGGCGTCGCGTGGACTGCGAGGCCGAACGCCTCGAACTTGAAAGGCATGGTCACGTTGCAGCCGCTGCCGCCGGCAGCGGCGAAGCTGCGCACCGTCGCGGATAAGGCGTCGAAAGGGCAGAGCAGCCGCTCATAGGTGAGATCCTCGCCCGTCTGGCGCGCGAACTCGGCGTGAATGAACGGCGACTGGCTGTGCTCGACCGGATTGCCGGCCACGCAATATCGGCTCATGACCGGCCCTGCGTTCACGGCGCCGCGCTCAAGGTCGTCTCGAGATTTTCCTCGCGCGTGAACCGGAAGCGCGACGTGATGACGAGTTGGTCCGCGTTCTTGCGCATCGCCGCGTTGAAGCGGCCGTAGGGAGCCGCTGCGTTGACGATCGCCACCGCGCGCCGATCCAGGATCTTCGAGCCCGATCCGCGCACGACCTCGGTCTCGACGACGCGTCCCTCGGCGTCGACCGTGACGTTCATCGTCAGTTCGCCGTACAGCTTCTTGCCCTGGTTCTCGGGGAAGTTGCGCGTGCCGCGATCCTCGATCTTGCGGCGCAGCCGGTCGTAGTAGAGCGCGTAGACCTCTTCGCGCGTCGCCGGGCTGATGTAGCGCTTCTTCGGCCGGGCGTTTTCCTCGTTGATCCGCTTCTCGATCTCGGCGAGCACTTCGATCAGCTGCCGGCGCCTGTCCTCCTGCTCGCGCTCCTCGGGGGTTCCCTGGTCGCGTAGCGGCTCGGTCGCGGGAAGCAGGGCGAGCTCGTGGCGCACCTGCGTGAGCAATTGCTGCTGCGTCTGCTGCATCTGCTCGATCTGCTTCTTGGTCTCTTCGTTGGCGTCGCCGAGCTCGGTCAGCGCCGACGGCGGCAGCGGCGAGGTCGCGTGTCCGGACTGCGCCTCGCCGCCGCCGGCGAGGCTCGCCTGCGCGATCGCCTGCGCCTTGTCCGGCACCTCGCCCGAACGCGAGTTGACGAGGATCACCTCGAGCGGCGAGTCCTGGAAGATGCGATTGAACCCGACCGGGTCGACGACGCGAACCGCGAGAAGGATGCCGTGCACGCCGATCGAAGCGATCAGCGCGACTTGCAGCGTCGAGAGTCGCCCCGCCATCCGTTCGTCACGCCGCCGCTGCCGGCTCGGCGACGGGCGAGGCATCCGCGCCGCCGTCGCCCTCGGCGATGTCGACGGCGATCGCCAGCGGTCCGGCGGCGACTTCGTCTTCCTCGCCGGCATCGCCTGCCGAAGCCGGCGCGACGGCGCCTTCGTCG
>DATMGW010000291.1:0-27839 GCA_035555295.1 Caldimonas sp. | reverse complement strand
TCGGCTGGTGGCTGACGCTGGCGATGATGGTCGTCTACTACGGCTTCATCCTGCTGGTGGCGTTCGACAAGGAATTCCTGGCGCAGCGGATGGGTGCCGGCGTCATGACGATCGGCATACCGATCGGTTTCGGCGTCATCGTGTTCACCGTCGTGATCACCGCCATCTACGTCAAGCGTGCCAACCGCGAGTTCGACGATCTGACCGCGGCCGTGGCGAAGGCGGTGCTGAAATGAGCCGCCTCCCAGACATCGTGCGCCGACTGCTGACGCTGGCCGCGCTGTTCGGCGTCTCCGCCGCGGTCTGGTCCGCCGGGCCCGACCTCGGCCAGGCTGAGAAGCAGGCCACGAACTGGACGGCGATCAGCATGTTCGTCATCTTCGTGGGTGTGACCCTATTCATCACCAAGTGGGCGGCGGCCAGAACCAAGTCGGCCGCCGACTTCTACACTGCAGGCGGTGGCGTCACCGGCTTCCAGAACGGCCTGGCGATCTCCGGCGACTACATGTCGGCGGCCTCGTTCCTCGGCATCTCCGCCGCGGTGATGGCGAGCGGCTTCGACGGCCTGATCTATTCGATCGGCTTCCTCGTCGGCTGGCCGGTCATCACCTTCCTGATGGCCGAGCGGCTTCGCAACCTTGGAAAGTTCACCTTCGCCGACGTGGCGGCGTTCCGCTTCAAGCAGGCGCCGGTGCGCATCTTCGCGGCCTCCGGAACGCTGGTCGTCGTCGCGTTCTACCTGATCGCGCAGATGGTCGGCGCCGGCCAGCTGATCAAGCTGCTGTTCGGCCTGGACTACTGGATCGCGGTCGTCATCGTCGGCGCGCTGATGATGATCTACGTGCTGTTCGGCGGCATGACGGCGACCACCTGGGTGCAGATCATCAAGGCCTGCATGCTGCTCGGCGGCGCCACCTTCATGGCGCTGTCGGTGCTGTGGCACTTCGGATTCAGCCCCGAGGCGATGTTCGCCGAGGCGGTCAAGATCAAGACCGACCTCGCGCTCAAGGAAGGCAAGACCGCCGCGGCCGCCGCGACGTTCGGCCAGGCGATCATGGGCCCGGGCAACTTCGTCAAGGATCCGATCTCGGCCATTTCGTTCGGCATGGCGCTGATGTTCGGCACCGCCGGCCTGCCGCACATCCTGATGCGCTTCTTCACCGTGCCGAGCGCCAAGGAAGCGCGCAAGTCGGTGATGTGGGCGACCGGCTGGATCGGGTACTTCTATCTGCTGACCTTCATCATCGGCTTCGGCGCGATCGCCTTCGTGCTGACCAACCCCGAGTTCCTCGACGCCAAGGGCGCGCTGCGCGGCGGCGGCAACATGGCGGCCATCCACCTGGCGAACGCGGTCGGCGGCAACGTCTTCCTCGGCTTCATCTCGGCGGTGGCTTTCGCGACCATCCTCGCGGTAGTGGCGGGTCTGACCCTGTCGGGCGCCTCTGCCGTGTCGCACGACCTGTACGCGACGGTGGTCAAGAGCGGCAACGCCGACGGCGCCTCTGAGTTGCGGGTCTCGCGCATGACGACGGTCGCGCTCGGCATCCTGGCGGTGCTGCTGGGCATCGCGTTCGAGAAGCAGAACATCGCGTTCATGGTCTCGCTGGCCTTCGCGATCGCGGCCTCGGCCAACTTCCCGGTGCTCTTCATGTCGGTGCTGTGGAAGGACTGCACGACCCGGGGCGCCGTGATCGGCGGCTTCCTCGGCCTGATCTCGTCGGTGGTACTGACGATCGTGTCGCCCTCGGTCTGGGAAGCGACGCTGGGCTATCCGAAGGGTTCGGCCCTGTTTCCGTACACCTCGCCGGCGTTGTTCTCGATGACCATCGCCTTCGTCGGCATCTGGCTGTTCTCGATCCTCGATCGCAGCGAGCGGGCCGCGATCGATCGCGGAGGATTCCTGGCGCAACAGGTGCGGTCCGAGACGGGCATCGGCTCGTCCTCGGCATCGGGCCACTGAGCGTGGATGCAAGGGCGCGCCCGCGCGCGACCTTGCGTCTCGCGCCGGACCGACCGCTTGCAAGCGCCGAGGCATAGTTTGGGCGAACGACGGTTCCTGCGGACCCTCTGGTCGCCCTCATGCTGCCTCCCTTCAGCTTCGCCGCGGCACCGTTCGACGGCCTGACCCCGGACGAGCAGGCCCTGCTCAGCGCCAGCGCCGAGCCGGCACGGTTCGCCCGCGACGCGCTGCTTCTTTCGCCGGACGCGAAGGCCGATCATGCCTGGTTGATCGTCCAAGGCCATGTGCAGCGGATCGAAGGCGGCGAGGCGGTCGCGGCATACGGACCGGGCGATGTCTGCGCCGCGCGTGACGTGCTCGCCGGGCGCAGCAGCGGGGTGCTGCGGGCGCTCGACGACGTCTCGGCCTGGCAGATCCCGCGCGCCACGCTGCAGGCGCTGATTGCCGGCAATGCCGGCTTCGCTGCTTGGCTGTTCGGTGACATCGCGCGCCGCGTGTGGGCCTCGGCGCGGTGTGGCGAACAGCGCGAATTCCTGTCGCTGATGATGGCGCGGGTGCGCGACGCGCACATACGCCAGCCGTTCTACGTCGATGGCGGGCTCGACCTGATCTCGGTGTGCCGGCTGATGGCCGGGCAGGGTGTGAGCAACGCGCTGGTGCGCGATGGCGAGCGTGTCGGCATGTTCACCACCACCGATCTGCGCGATGCGCTGCTGCGCCCCGTGCCTGCGTGCGAACTGGCAGTGCGCGAGGTCGCCCGCTTCGAGCTGGTCTGCGTAGTGCCCGATGCCGAGGTCTTCGAAGCTCTGCTGCTGATGATCCGGCACCGCGTGCACCGCGTGCTCGTGCGCGACGGCGAAACGATCCTCGGCGTTCTCAGCCAGCTCGACCTGATGAGCTTCGTGGCGAACCATTCGCACCTGATCGCGCTGCAGATCCAGGAGGCCGGCAGCGTCGCCGAGCTCAGGCAGGCAGCCCTGCAGATGGATGCCCTGGTCGCGCTGCTGCGCGGCGCAGGTACACGCGTCGAAGTCATCTGCAGCCTGGTGCGTCATCTGAACCGCCAGCTGTTCGCCCGCTTGTGGGCGATGCTGGCGCCGGCCGAGCTGGTGGCCAACAGCTGTCTGATCGTGATGGGCAGCGAAGGGCGCGGCGAGCAGATCCTCAAGACCGACCAGGACAACGGGCTGCTGCTGCGCGACGGTTTCGCGATGCAAGGCCTCGCTGCACTGACCGAGCGCTTCAGCGCCGCCCTGATCGAATTCGGCTACCCGCGCTGCCCGGGCAACATCATGCTGAGCAACCCGCTGTGGTGCCAGCCGCTGATCGCCTTCAAGGAGACGCTGCGCGGCTGGATGTTCGGCGCCGCTGCCGACGCCACGCTGAACCTCGCGATCTTCCTCGATGCCGCCGCCGTCGCCGGCGATGCCGCCCTGTTGTTGCAGGCGCGCCGCTTCGTCGACGAGTTCCTGGTCGATAACGACGCCTTCTTCGCCCGTTTCGCAAGCGCTGCCGACCAGTTCGCCGAGCCGGGCGGATGGTGGTCGCGGCTGACCCACCTGCGCAGCCGCGACGAGGAGGCCTTCGACCTGAAGAAGCTCGGCACCTTCCCCATCGTTCACGGCGTGCGCACGCTGGCCCTGCAGCACCATGTCGACGAGCTCGGCAGCGCCGGGCGGTTGCAGGTGCTGGCGGACCGCAAGCACCTGCCTGCCGCCATGGCGCGCGACCTGCTCGACGCGTTGCATTTCCTGATGGGGCTCAAGCTCGACAACAACCTGCGCCAGCGTCAGGCCGGCGCGGTGCCTGACAACCTGGTGCGCCTGTCGACGCTGGGAACGCTCGAGCGCGATCTGCTGCGCGACGCGCTGGCGATCATCGGGCGCTTTCGGCGACATCTGCGCCGGCACTACAAGCTGGAGTCGCTGTGAGCGGATGCCGGTCGGGCCGCGATGGCCGGTGCCGCTCCCGCGGCGGCTGACAAGGAGACGGCCATGCACAAGGGTCAGGCCAAGGCGCGGCTGGTCGCGTTGTTCACGAGCGGCTGGCTGCTGCTGAACTTTCCGCTCCTGGCACTGTGGGATCGCGACGCGACGCTGCTCGGGCTCCCCCTCTTTCCGGCCGCCCTGTTCGTGCTGTGGGGCGCGCTGATCGCGCTGCTGGCTTGGCTGATGGAGCGCAGCTCCGACTGAGCCCGGCCATGCTCTCCGCCCCGCTCGTCGTCGGTGCTTCGTTCGCTTACCTGCTGCTGCTGTTCGCGGTGGCCACCGTCGGCGACGCGCGGGCGCGCCAGGGACGCTCGATCATCGGCAACGCCTGGGTGTATGCGCTGTCGATGGCGGTGTATTGCACCGCCTGGACCTACTTCGGCAGCGTCGGCCGGGCCGCGAGCGCCGGGGTCTGGTTCCTGCCGATCTACCTCGGCCCGACCCTCGCGATGACGCTGGCCTGGCTGGTGCTGCGCAAGATGATCCGCATCGCCAAGGCCTACCGCATCACCTCGATCGCCGACTTCATCGGCAGCCGCTACGGCAAGAGCCCGCTGCTGGCCGGCGCGGTGACGCTGATCACGGTGGTCGGCATCGTGCCCTACCTGGCGTTGCAGCTGAAGGCGGTCGCCAGCGGCTACGCCGTGCTGACCACGCCGCTCGGAACGCCGGTGGCTGCCCCGGGGGCCTGGTGGCGCGACAGCACCTTCTACTTCGCGCTCGCGCTGGCCGGCTTCACGATGGTGTTCGGCGCCCGCCACCTCGACAGCGCCGAGAAGCACGAAGGCATGGTCGCCGCGATCGCGTTCGAGTCGGTCGTCAAGCTGGTCGCATTCCTGGCGGTCGGAGCGTTCGTGACCTGGGGTCTCTTCGATGGCCCGCAAGACATCTTCGCGCGCGCCCGGGCCGTGCCCGAGTTGCACAAGCTGCTCAACCTGACCCAGGCCGGCCAGAAGTTCGCCTACGAACAGTGGTTCGCGCTGACCTTGCTGTCGATGCTGTCGGTGGTCTTCCTGCCGCGCCAGTTCCAGATGATGGTGGTCGAGAACGTCGCCGAGCAGCACCTGCGCCGGGCCGCCTGGGTTTTTCCGCTCTACCTGCTCCTCATCAACGTGTTCGTGTTGCCGATTGCGCTCGGCGGGCTGCTCCATTTCGGGCCCGGCAAGATGGACGCCGACACCTTCGTGCTTTCGCTGCCACTGGCCGCGCAAAGGCAGGGCCTCGCCCTGCTCGTGTTCGTCGGCGGGCTCTCGGCGGCCACCGGCATGGTGATCGTCGAAGCCATCGCCGTGTCGACGATGGTCTGCAACGACCTGGTCATGCCGATGCTGCTGCGCACGCGTCGCTTCGGCGCCCGCGCCGGTGGCGATCTGAGCCGGCTGCTGCTCGGCATCCGGCGCGCCGCGATCGTCGTCGTCCTGCTCCTGGGCTACGCCTATTTCGCGATCGCCGGCGAGGCCTACGCGCTGGTCAGCATCGGGCTGATCAGTTTTGCCGCGGTGGCGCAGTTCGCGCCGGCCATGCTGGCCGGCCTGTACTGGAAGGGCGGCACGCGCAACGGTGCGCTGGTCGGCCTCTTGCTCGGCTTCGCGCTATGGGCCTACACGCTGATGCTGCCGTCGGTGGCGAAGTCGGGCTGGCTTGCAGCCGGCTTCCTGCACGACGGGCCGTGGGGCATCGCACTGCTCAAGCCCGAGCAGCTGTTCGGCCTGAGCGGGCTCGACAACCTGACCCATGCCTTGTTCTGGAGCCTCCTGGCCAACATCGCGGCGTTCGTCGCACTGTCGCTGTGGCGGCCGCCGTCGGCGCGCGAGGCCAGCCAGGCACTGCTTTTCGTTGACGTGTTTCAAGCCAGCGCCGCGCGCGGCGCGGCCGGCCCTGTGTTCTGGCGCGGGCGGGCCCAGGTTCGCGAGCTGCTGCCGCTGGCCAGCCGCTTCCTCGGCGCGCCGCGTGCCAACCAGCTGTTCGGCGAATTCGCGCGCCAGCGCGGGGTCGCGACGATCGAGCAGATTCCGGCCGATGCCCAGCTCGTGCAGTTCGTCGAAACCCAGCTCGCCGGCGCCATCGGCAGCGCCTCGGCGCGCGTCATGGTGGCGGCCGCGGTCGAGGAAGAAGCGCTCGGCCTCGACGATGTCATGCGCATCCTCGACGAGGCCTCGCAACTGCGCGCCTATTCGCATCAGCTCGAAGACAAGTCGCGCTCGCTCGAGCAGGCGACGGCCGAGCTGCGCGCAGCCAACGAGCAGCTCAAGAGCCTGGACCGGCTGAAGGACGATTTCATGTCGTCGGTGACGCACGAGCTGCGCACGCCGCTGACCTCGATCCGCGCGCTCTCGGAAATGATGGCCGACGACCTCGACATGCCGCTGGAGCAGCGCCGGGAATTCCTGCGCATCATCAACGCCGAGACCGAGCGCCTAAGCCGCCTCGTCAACCAGGTTCTCGACATGGCCAAGATCGAGGCCGGCCACGCCCAATGGCACACCAGCGACGTCGACCTGCGCGCCTTGCTGACCCAGGCGGTGCAGACCACGGCCGAGATGTTCCGCGAGCGCGGCGCGACGGTCGCGCTCGATCTGCCCGACGCCGTGCCGACCCTGCGCGCCGATGCCGACCGGCTGATGCAGGTGCTGCTGAACCTGCTGTCGAATGCCGTCAAGTTCCTGCCGCACAGCGGCGGGCGGGTCGAGGTGCGGCTGCGCGTGAACGACGCCGGTCTGCGCGTCGAGATCCAGGACAACGGCAGCGGCGTGGCCCCGGAGCAGCAGGCGCTTATCTTCGAGAGGTTCCGCCAGGGCGGCGACGCCGCGCAACGGCCGAAGGGAACGGGCCTGGGCCTGCCGATCAGCCGCCAGATCGTCGAACATTTCGGCGGCCGGATATGGCTCGAGGCAGTGCCAGGCCCGGGCGCATGCTTTGCGTTCGAATTGCCATGGCAGGCACCGAACGACCCGCCAGGAGACCCATCGTGAGCCGCAGCATCCTGATCGCCGACGACGAGCCGAACATCCTGATCTCGCTCGAGTACCTCATGAAGCGAGAGGGCTACACCGTGAGCGTGGCGCGCGACGGCGAGGAGGCGATCGCGGCGATCCTGCGCGATCGGCCGGCGCTCGTGCTGCTCGACGTGATGATGCCGAAGAAGTCGGGCTTCGAGGTCTGCCAGGAGGTGCGCGCGAACGACGCCGTCAAGGACACGCTGATCCTGATGCTGACCGCCAAAGGCCGCGAGACCGATGTCGCCAAGGGCCTGGGGCATGGCGCCGACGCCTACATCACGAAGCCGTTTGCGACCAAGGAACTGGTGCGCAAGGTGCGGGCGATGCTGGAAGGCGGCGATTGAATCCAGCGCATCGCCTGCCGGTCCTGCTCGGCGCCCTGGCGCTTTCGCTGGCGCTGCTCGCCGGCGCGAGCGTGACGCTGGTCTGGGCGACGCTGGACGCGACCGAGCGCGACGCAGTCGCTGCAGTGCTCGCCTCGCGGGCGATGCTCGTGGTGATGCTCTGGCTGGCGGTGTTCGCCTTGGCGTCGTGGGGCCTGAGCCGCTTGTTCGGCCACTACGTCGAGGCGCCGGCCCGGCTGCAGGAGCAGGCGCAGGTGCAACTGGCCGGCGGCGTGGCGCGCGAATGCGAGGCCGAGGGCAGTGCCGCGAACCGCGGCCTGGCCGCAGCGATCAATGCGCTCGTGCGCCAGCGCAAGCAGTTGCAGCAGGACATCGCGCGGCAGGTTTGGGAGGCGAGCCGCGGCATCGAGCAGGAGCGCAGCCGCCTCTCGGCGCTGATGGCCGAGCTGACGCAAAGCGTGGTGGTCTGCAACCTCGACGGCCGCATCCTCTTGTACAACAGCCGCGCCCGGGCCCAGTTCAAGGCCTGGTCGAGCACGCCGCAGACGGCCGGCGGCGCCGAACTGATCGGCCTGGGCCGCTCGATCTACGCCGTGTTCGAGCGCCGGCTGGTGGCGCACGCGCTCGAGAGCATCCGGCAACGCGCGAGGGCCGGCGCCGCGACGCCGTCGGCCCAGTTCGTCACGAGCACTCCGGGAGGCCAACTGCTGCGCGTGCAGATGGCGCCGGTGCGCCATCCCTCGACGCCAAGCGAGGGCGCTGCGTCCGAATTCAGCGGCTTCGTGCTCATGCTCGACGACATCACGCGCGACTTCGAACAGGAGGCGCTGCGCGACCGTCTGCTCCTCGGCCTGACCGAAGGCAGCCGCGCCTCGCTTGGCAACCTGCAGGCGGCGGTCGAAATGCTCGAGCTGCCCGACCTCGAGGCGCCGATGCGCGAGCGCTTCCAGCGCGTCGTGCGCGACGAGGTCGAAGCGATGACGGCGCGGCTGCAAACCCTGGCCGCCGACGTGCTGGCCGGAATGAAGACGCGCTGGCCGATGGAAGACATGCTCGGCGCCGATCTCGTCTCCGCGGGACTGCGCCGCATCGAGGCGCTGGGGCCGGTACGCGTCAGCGCGGAGCACGTCGATGCGACGCTGTGGCTCAAGGTCGACAGCTACACGCTGTTGCAGGCACTGGCTTACCTGGCCGGCCGGCTGATCGACGAGTACGAGGTGCGCACCTTGCAACTGCGCCTGCAGGCCGCGGGCCCGCGGGCGCAGCTTGATCTGGTCTGGGTCGGCCCGGGGATGAGCACCGAGACCGTGACGAACTGGCAGATGGACGCGATGCGCAGCGGCGATGACGCGACGCCGCTGACGGTCCGCGACGTAGTCGAGCGCCACGGCGGCGAGTTCTGGTTCGAGCGCGAGCGCGTCCGCCACGAGGCGTTCTTCCGCTTCCTGCTGCCGTGCTCCGACGCGCAGGCCCGGCTCGCGCCCGCGCCGCAGGGCCGCGACGACAGCCGCCCCGAGTTCTACGACTTCGACCTGTTCCAGACCTCGGCGCAGACGCGCGCGCTCGACGACCGCTCGCTCGTCGAGCTGACCTACACCGTGTTCGACACCGAGACCACCGGCCTGAACCCGTCCGAAGGCGACGAGATCATCCAGATCGGCGCCACGCGCATCGTCAACGGCAAGCTGCTGCGCCACGAGTGCTTCGACCAGCTCGTCGACCCGAGGCGCGCGCTCGTGAGCGCCTCGGCGGCGATCCACGGCCTGCGGCCCGAGGCGCTGGCCGGGCAGCCGACGATCCTCGAGGTCCTGCCCGTGTTCCATGCCTTCGCACTCGACACGGTGCTGGTGGCGCACAACGCCGCCTTCGACATGCGCTTTCTGCAGCTCAAGGAAGCGGCGAGCGGCCTGCGCTTCGACCAGCCGGTGCTCGACACCTTGCTGCTGTCGGCCTGGGGGCAGCCGCACCAGGAGTCGCATAGCCTCGAGTCGATCGCCGAGCGACTCGGCGTGGCCGTCATGGGCCGCCACACCGCCCTCGGCGATGCGCTGGTGACCGCCGAGGTGTTTCTCAAGCTGATCCCGCTGTTGCAGGCCAAGGGTGTCCACACACTGGGGCAGGCGCGCGCAGCTGCGTTGCAGACCTATCAGGCGCGGCTGCGCTACTGAGCCGCAGATGCGACCGAAGAACGAGCCTGGACTATCCTTCGTGAGGACCCGAAGACCCCGGTAACGCCAATGATCCAGCCGATCGACGTCGATCCGATCACGCTCTCCGTCCTGCAAAACGGCCTCATGCAGGTCTGCAACGAGATGGATCTCGCGTTCGTCCGCAGCGCCTTCAGCCCGGTGATCGCCGAGGCGCTCGACCGCTCCGACGGCATCTACCACCGCGACACGGGCGAGCTCATCGCCCAGGGCGAGCTCGGCCTGCCGGTCTTCGTCGGAACGATGCAGTTCACGGTGCAGGCGGTGATCGAGCGCGTGAACCGGCTGAAGATTGCGCTGGCGCCCGGCGACGTCTTCATCGTCAACGATCCCTACCTGGGCGGGACGCATCTGATGGACGTGAAGTTCGTGCAGCCCTTCTTTCGCCAAGGCGTGCTCTGGTGCTGGCTCGCAAACACCGGCCACTGGCCCGATACCGGCGGCATGGTGCCGGGGGGCTTTTCGGCGAACGCGACCGAGGTCGAGCAGGAGGGTTTGCGCCTGCCGCCGGTCAAGCTCTACAAGCAGGGAGTTCTCGACCAGGAGATCCTCGCCATCATCCTGTCGAACATCCGCATCGCCGACCAGCGCATCGGCGACATCAAGGCGCAGGCCGCGGCGCTCGCGACGGGGCAGGCGCGCCTCGCGGCCTTGCTCGACCGCTACGGCGACGCGACGGTCGACGCGGCGATCGTCGAGCTGAAGCGGCGCGCCGCGCGGCAGATGCGCGCCAGGATCGCGACGATTCCCGACGGCTGCTACGAAGGCGAGGCGTTCGTCGATTCCGACGGCGTCGTCGACGCGCCCCTGCGCATCGCCATGCGCATCACCAAGACCGGCGGCAGCGACGCCGGCCGCGCCGAGCTCTCGTTCGACATGAGCGGATCGTCGCCGCCGTGCAAGGGGCCGATGAACAGCGTCCTCGCGACGACGCGCTCGTCGATATACCTGGCCGTGAAGCACGTCTTCCCCGAGGCCGCGATCAACGCCGGGACGTTCGAGCCGCTCCACATCGTCGACCCCGAGGGAACCTTCCTGTACGCGCACTATCCGCGCCCGGTCTCGGGCTGCGCCGCCGAGGTGAGCCAGCGCATCGCCGAGGCGGTGTTCGCGGCGCTCGGCAAGGCGATCCCCGACCAGCTCTTCGGCGCGCCGGCCGGGACCAGCGGCAACCTGGGTATCGGCGGCTTCGATCCGTTGAAGCAGCGAGCCTATGTGATGTACGTGATCTCGGGCGGCGGCTACGGCGGGAGCCCCTCGGGCGACGGGTTGTCGAACGGCTGCTCGACGATCGGCATCTCGAAGACGACGCCGATCGAGATCATGGAGCAGCTCTATCCGGTGCTCTTCGAGGAGTACTCGCTGCACGAAGGATCGGGCGGCGCGGGCGAGCACCGGGGCGGCTTCGGCGTCAACTACCGCATCCGCCTGCGCCGCGGCGACGCTCGCGTGTCGATGGTGATGGACCACGGACGCTTCGGCCCGCCGGGCGCCGAAGGCGGCGCGGCGGGCGGAAGGAACAAGGTCAGGATCATTCGCGACGGCGTCGTCTACGTGCCGCCGCACCTGTCAAAGGACCAGGACATCGAGATCCGCGCCGGCGACGTGATCGCCGTGTCGACGCCGGGCGGCGGCGGCTTCGGCCCGCCGGCGGCGCGGCCTCGCGAGGCCGTCGCTCGCGACCTCGAGCTCGGCTACTACACGGCCGAGGAATCCGCGCGCGTCTTCGTCGCGGCCGCTGCACCATGACGACCGGCGTCGTCGTTCCCAGCCCCTGCGTCGGCATCTGCGCGCTCGACGCGGGCACCGGCTGGTGCGACGGATGCCTGCGCACGATCGACGAGATCGCGGCCTGGGGCGCGCTCGGCAATCGCGCCAGGCGCGAAGTCTGGAAATGCCTTGCGGCACGGCGCGCGTCGCGGGACGCTGCCGCCGCGGCGCGCGTCACGGACGACGTCGGCCGCATCACGCGAGCGGGGAATCCGTGAAGCACATCGACTTCTGGCTCGACCCGGTTTCGCCGTACGCCTACCTGGCGTTCGAGCGCCTGCCCGAGGCGTTCGCCGGCCTGTCGTACAGCGTCGCCTACCGGCCGATCGTCTTTGGCGCGCTGCTCAAACACTACGAGCACAAGGGGCCGGCGGAGATCGAGCCGAAACGCGCCTGGACGTTCCGGCAAATCCATTGGCTCGCGCATCGTGCCGGCATCGCGCTCGACACGCCGGCACGGCATCCGTTCAGCCCGATCGCGCTGTCGCGGCTCGCCTGGGCCACCGCCGTCGAGGGCGCGACGCCGAACCGCTTCGTCTGCGAGACGATCTTTCGCCACGTCTGGATCGGCGGCGCCGACGCCGAAGATTCGCCGCGCTTCGCCGTCCTGCGCGAGCAGCTCGCGCCGCGCCTCGACCCGGGCAGCGACGAAGTGAAACAACGCCTGCGCGACGCGACCGACGCGGCGATCGCCGCGGGTCTGTTCGGCGTGCCGACGCTCGGCATCGACGACAAGCGCTTCTGGGGCTACGACGCCCTCGACATGGCAGCTGCCTTCATGCGCGGCGATCCGTGGTTCGACGCGCCGCACTGGGATCGCGAAGGCGCGCCGCGACCCGGGGTGCAGCGACGCTGAGACGCGTCGGGCTCGAAACGACCCGAGTCTTCGCCGGTTCCGCCTCAGGGTTTTACCGGAGGCGGTCAACCCGTCTTTTTAAGGTTCATGTCAGAAAAGGTGACAGGCGCAGGCCAAGATGCGCGCTGCCGTCGCCACGAGCGACTCTTTGGACCCACGGAGGGATCATCAGCATGGCCACATCCGCAGTACCTGTAGGTGCCAACATCGCCAAACCGATGACTCGGGAAGAAAAGAAAGTCATCTTCGCGTCGAGTCTGGGAACGGTCTTCGAGTGGTACGACTTCTACCTGTATGGCTCGCTCGCCGCGATCATCGCCAAGCAGTTCTTCGCCGCCCTCGACCCGACGGCGGCCTTTATCGCAGCGCTGATGGCGTTCGCGGCGGGCTTTCTCGTCCGGCCCTTCGGCGCCCTGGTGTTCGGCCGGCTCGGCGACATGATCGGCCGCAAGTACACCTTCCTGGTGACGATCCTGATCATGGGCCTGTCGACCTTCGTCGTCGGCCTGCTCCCCGGCTACGCCTCCATCGGCATCGCCGCGCCGATCATCCTCGTCGGGCTGCGCCTGCTCCAGGGCCTGGCGCTGGGCGGCGAGTACGGCGGCGCGGCGACCTATGTCGCAGAGCACGCGCCGCACGGCAAGCGCGGCGCCTACACGTCGTGGATACAGACCACTGCGACGCTGGGCCTGTTCCTGTCGCTGATCATCATCATCGGCACCAAGGAAATCCTGGGCGACCCCGCCTTCAACGACTGGGGCTGGCGCGTTCCGTTCTGGATGTCGTTCTTCCTTCTGATCATCTCGGTCTGGATTCGCCTCAGCCTGAACGAGACCCCGGCTTTCAAGAAGATGAAGGAAGAGGGCCGCACCTCCAAGGCGCCGCTGACGGAGTCGTTCGGCCGCTGGAGCAACGGCAAGATCGTCCTGCTGGCGCTGCTCGGCCTGACCGCCGGCCAGGGCGTCGTCTGGTATACGGGTCAGTTCTACGCGTTGTTTTTCCTCACCGCGCAGTTGAAGGTCGAGCCGACGTCGGCGCAGCTGATGATCGGTGCGTCGCTGCTCCTCGGCACGCCGTTCTTCATCATCTTCGGAACGCTGTCGGACAAGATCGGCCGCAAGCCGATCATCATGGCCGGCTGCCTGCTCGCGGCGCTGACGTTCTTCCCGCTGTTCGGGGCCCTGACGCAGGCCGCCAATCCGGCGCTGGCGGAGGCGCAGACCAAGAACAAGGTCGTCGTCCATTCGGATCCCACGCACTGCTCGTTCCAGGGCAGCCCGATCGCCCGCGAGATCGACTTCAAGACGCCTTGCGACATCGCCAAGCGCTTCCTGGCACAGAGCTCGGTGAGCTACGACAACGTCGACGCTCCGGCCGGGTCGGTAGCGACCGTGGCGGTCGGCGACAAGACGATCCAGCCGCCGGCGGCGACTGTCGTCAACCAGAAGTTCGACGCCGACAGCGTCGCCAAGATCGCCGCATTCAAGAAGTCGATCGGCGCCGAATTGGCGGCGGCAGGTTACCCGGCCAAGGCCAAGCCGATCGATTTCATGAGCGGCCAGTGGTGGAAGATCGTCGCCATCCTGTTCATCCTCGTGGTCTACGTGACGATGGTCTACGGGCCGATCGCGGCGATGCTCGTCGAGCTTTTCCCGACGAAGATCCGCTACACGTCGATGAGCCTGCCGTATCACATCGGCAACGGCTGGTTCGGCGGTCTGCTGCCGACGACGGCGTTCGCGATCGTCGCCTCGACCGGCAACATGTACAACGGCCTGTGGTATCCGATCATCGTCGCGGCGATGACCTTCATCATCGGCACGCTGTTCATCCGCGAGACCAAGGACGTCGACATCTACGCCCACGACCACTGAGGACGCTTCGGACGAGAGGCCGGCCGGTTCCCGATGGGACCGACCGGCTTTCTTCATGGCGGCTTGAGACTTGCGAGGTAGCCGAGGAAGCGAGGAGCCCACGGCCGCGACGCGCACGACGCGGCGCGAGGCGTTGCGCGCGATCGCTCTCGCCGCGAGCGCGGGCTTCGCAAGCCTCGCGCCCGCACAGGGCACGAGGCAGCGGGCCCGGATCGCCTATCTTTCGCTCGCTCCCGGCCCGTCTTCGCGCAGCGAGGCGCTTGCGGCAGGGCTGCGCGATCTCGGCTATGTCGACGGACAGAACGTGGACATCGAGTACCGGTGGGCGGGCGAAGACCTCGAGCGCCTTCGCCAGGGCGCCGCCGATCTGGTGCGCTCGGGGGTCGACGTGATCGTCACCGGAGGCCCGCAAGCCACCCGTGCGGCGAAAGAGGCGACGGCCCGGATTCCCATCGTCATGGCCTTCGACTACGACCCGGTTTCAACAGGCTTCGTCAAGACGCTGGCCCGGCCGGGCGGCAACGTTACCGGGCTCAGCGGGTTTGACCTGCAACTATGCGGCAAGCGCCTCGAGCTGCTGCGCGACATCAATCCCGCAGCCACCCGCATCGCGCTGCTGCGCAACTCGCGCGAACCCAACGCCGACGTGTTCCTGCGCGAGACACAATCGGCGGCACAGGCGATGGGGCTGCATGTGCGCGCCGTCGAAATCCATGTGCGCGCGGATCTCGACGGCGTGCTTCGAGCGGCGGCGACGGCCGGCATGCAGGCACTCGTCGTGCTGACCGATCCGGTCACGCTCTACAACCGCACCGAGGTCGCCTCGCTTGCCGCCCTGTACCGATTGCCTGCGATCTACAGCGAGCGGGCCTTCTCGGAAGCCGGCGGCCTGATGTCGTACGGAGCCAGCGATCGGGCCCTGCATCGGCGAGCGGCGGTCTATGTCGACAAGATCCTCAAGGGCGCGCAACCCGCCGTCCTTCCCGTCGAGCAGCCGACGACGTTCGATCTGGTAATCAATGAGTCGGCGGCGAAAGCACTGGGCCTGACGATTCCGCAGGCGCTTTCCTTGCGCGCCGAGATCATCTAGGCGGCGAAGAGCCCCTGGTGCTCCTCGCGCAGCAGGTTCTTCTGCACCTTGCCCATCGCGTTGCGCGGGAGCTCGGCGACGACGAAGATCGCCTTGGGCACCTTGAAGTTGGCGATCTTTGCTTTCAGCGCGGCGGCGAGCGCGTCGCCATCGAGCGCGGCGCCGTCGCGGGCGACGACGACGGCGACGACCGCCTCGCCGAAGTCGGGATGCGCAACGCCGACGACGGCGCTCTCGGCGACACCGGGCAACTCGTTGAGCACGGCCTCGACTTCGGCCGGGTAGACGTTGAAGCCTCCGCTGATGATGAGATCCTTGCTCCGGCCGACGATCGTCACATAGCCGTCGGCGTCGACCTTGCCGACATCACCGGTCCTGAACCAGCCGCCCTCGGCGAATTCCTCCTTCGTCTTCTCGGGCATGCGCCAGTAGCCGGCGAAGACGTTCGGCCCGCGCACTTCGATGCCGCCGATCTCGCCGCGCGGCACCGGCTCGCCGTGCTCGTCGCGGATCCGCAGCTCGACGCCGGGCAGGGGAAAGCCGACCGTGCCGCCGCGCCGCTCGCCGTCCTTCGCGTCGTAGGGGTTCGAGGTCAGCATCACCGTTTCGCTCATGCCGTAGCGCTCGACGATGACGTGCCCGGTGCGCTCGCGAAACGCGTCGAAGGTCTCGATCAGCATCGGCGCCGAGCCGCTGATGAAGAGGCGCATGCCCCGGCACGCGTCCTTGGTCAGCGACGGCTCGGCGAGGAGGCGGACGTAGAGCGTCGGAACGCCCATGAAGACGGTCGCGCGTGGCAGGTTGGCGATCACCCGGCGCGCGTCGAAACGGCCGAGCCAGAGCATCTTCGCGCCGGCCAGCAGCGCGCCGTGCGAAGCGACGAAGAGGCCGTGCACGTGGAAGATCGGCAGCGCATGGATGAGGACGTCGCTGCCCGCTTCCGGGCGGCGCCAGCCCCAATAGCTGTGCAGCGTCACGGCGTTCGAGAGCAGGTTGCCATGCCTGAGCATGGCGCCCTTGCTGCGCCCGGTCGTTCCGCTCGTGTAGAGGATCGCGGCGAGCGCGTCGCGGCCACGCCGCGCCGGCGCATGGCTCGTCGCGAAATGCGTCGCGCGCTCGAGCAGGCTGCCGGTGCGGTCGTCGCCGAGCGTGAACACGTGTGTCGTCCCGGCGGTGAAGGCGAGCTTCGAGAGCCAGCCGAAGTCCTTCGGCGCGCAGACGAGGACGCTCGGTTCGGCATCGGCAATGAAGTAGGCGAGCTCGTCGCTCTTGTACGCCGTGTTGAGCGGAAGGTAGACCAGGCCGGCGCGCAGAACGGCGAGGTAGAGGAGGAGCGACTCCACCGACTTTTCCGCCTGCACGGCGACCCGTGCATCCGCGGGGAGGTCGAGCGAAGCGAGCAGGTTGGCCAGCATCGCCGACGCGCGCTCGAGGTCGGCCCAGGTGTAGAAGAGCGGCGCATCGCCGATCGTCTCGATGGCGACCGACTCGAGGTCGGCGGGAAATCCGGCGCGCAGCGCGGCGTAGAGGTTGGCGTCGGCTTCGCTCATGGAGTGCGCATTCTTGCAGGCTCGAGCCGCCGCCGCGGCTTCGGGACGGCCCCGGTCCAATCCGGCGAGGCCGGTCGATAGACTGCCGCATGACCCTTTCCGAGCGCGCAGCGCTGCGCGCGCGCGCGTGCGGCCGGCTGGCTGCTACGGTGATCCTCGTCGCTGCGGCGAGCGCGGCGACGGCGCAGAGCGGCGATCCGGCGCCGGCCCCGCCGAATGCGCCCGCCGCCGCGACCCCGACGCCGCCTGCAGCGAAGACCGAGCTCGACACGGTGCAGATCACCGGATCGCGGCCTGGCGACGTTCAGGAGCGCCGCAACTCGACGGCCGCCAAGATCGTCATCGGCCGCGACGAGATCGAGCGCTTCGGCGATTCGACGCTCGGCGACGTCCTGAAGCGCCTGCCCGGCGTGACGATCCAGGGCCGGCCCGGGCGCGGCGGCGCGATCCGCCTGCGCGGCCTCGGCAACGGCTACACGCAGATCCTCCTCGACGGCGAGCGCGTGCCGCCGGGCTTCTCGCTCGACTCGATCTCGCCCGAGCAGATCGAGCGGATCGAGATCCTGCGCGCGCCGACCGCGGAGACCGGGGCACGGGCCATCGCCGGAACGATCAACATCATCACGCGCGATGGCTACAACCGACGCGTCAACGACATCCGCCTGAGCTCGTCGTACGAGAACAGCCGCGTTCAGCCCTCGGCCTCGTGGACGCGCAACATCGCCGCCGATGCGTGGACGATCAACTATTCGCTGACCGGCTATTCGTTCAACCGCGACAACAGCAGCACGACGACGACCGTCGACAACCGCCTCGATGACGGCGCGCTCACTCTGGAGCAGACCGACATCGGCCGGGTCCGCGTGCACGGCGAAGGCGTGCACGCGACCGGCCGGCTGCAGTGGCGCAGCGACGGCGGCGTCGAGACGCTGACGCTGACGCCGATCTTCTTCTACAACCGCGGCAGCTCGCATCGCGAAGGCACGCTGCTGCAGACTGTCGGCGCGATTCCCGCGCCCTACGATTCGAGCACGACCGAAGGCGAATTCGTCTCGTCGTATGCGCGGCTCAATGCGCAATGGAACCACCGCCTCGCCGGCGGCGGCGTCCTCGAGGGGCGCGCCGGTCTCGGCCAGGCGCGCCAGCCTTCGAGCAGCCATCGCGTCGAGACGACCGGGGGCGTCGTCTCGCGCACGCTCGACGATTCGCTGCTATCGCACGACACGAGCTTCACGCTCGCCGGCAAGCTCACGAAACCGGTCTTCGACGGGCACGCGTTCGTCAGCGGCGCCGAGCTCGAATCGAACCGGCGTGTCGATACACACCTTTCGCTGCAGAACGGTCAGCCCCTGCTCACCGATTTCGGCGACGACGTCACGGCGTCGGCGATGCGCTATGCCGTCTACGCGCAGGACGAGTGGAACCTCACGCCGAACTGGGCCGCGCACGCCGGTCTCCGCTGGGAGGGCATCGCGACGCGCGGCAGCGTCGAGCAGGGACAGCCCGATGCGAGCAATCGCAGCAGCGTCTGGACGCCGCTCCTGCACGCCGTCTGGAAGCCCGATCCGGACGGGCGCGACCAGGTCCGCATGAGTCTGACGCGCAGCTATCGCTCGCCGACCCTCACCAACCTGATCGCGCGGCCGAGCCTGAACGCGCGCTATCCGGTTCCGGGCCCGAACACGCCGACGCAGCCCGATCGCGCCGGCAACCCGGAGCTGAGGCCCGAGCTCGCGACCGGCATCGATCTCGCCTTCGAGCGCTACCTGCCGGGCAGCGGCCTCGTCAGCGCCAACGTCTTTCACCGCAACCTCAGCAACTACCTGCGCAGCGTGACGACGCTCGAGACCGTGTCGTGGGCCACCTCGCCACGCTACGTGTCGCGGCCGCAGAACGTCGGCGCCGCGATGACCGAAGGGATCGAGCTCGAAGCGAAGTTCCGTGCCAGCGAGCTCTGGCCCGAAGCGCCGCGCCTCGACGTGCGAACGAATGCGAGCTTCTTCCGCTCGCGCGTCAGGAGCGTTCCGGGCCCCGACAACCGGGTCGACCAGCAGCCCGACTACACGGCCAACGTCGGACTCGACTATCGGCTTCGCGGCTGGCCGCTCCTGCTCGGCGGCAACCTCAACTGGACGCCCGGCTACCTGACTCGTGTCTCCGACGCGCAGTCGGCGACGATCGGACGCAAGCTCGTCGCCGACGTCTACGCCTTGTGGACCTTCAACCCCGGGCTCGCACTGCGTTTCACGGCGAGCAACCTCGCCGCCGCCGACTACATGTTCGGCAGCAGCGTCGACGGGCCCGACCTGCAGGGCGTTCCGGTGCGCGAGACTTCGCGGACGACGGCGCCGACCTTCGTCAACGTGCAGGTGCGCCTCGAGATCAGGCTGTGATCGGGGCTCCGCTCGTTCAGCCCGTCGAACGCCGATCGATCCCCTACACTTTCGCGCCGATCGTCCGGCCGCGCGCACCAGTCAGGAGAACCCGCCGATGAAACCCCGAATCGCCGCTGCTCTTTCGAGCACCCTCATCGTGGCGCTCGCGTCGCTCTTTGCCGCGCCGGCCCTCGGGCAGGGCAAGGGCGAAATCCGCATCGCCCACGTCTACAGCAAGACGGGGCCGCTCGAGGCCTACGCCAAGCAGACGCAGACCGGCCTGATGATGGGCCTCGACTACGCGACCAACGGAACGATGATGGTCGCGGGCAAGAAGCTCGTCGTCATCGAGAAGGACGACCAGGGCAAGCCCGACGTCGGCAAGAGCCTGCTCGCCACCGCCTACGGCGACGACAAGGCCGACATCGCGATCGGCCCGACCTCGTCGGGCGTCGCGCTGGCGCTGCTGCCGGTCGCCGAGGAGTACAAGAAGATCCTCCTCGTCGAGCCCGCCGTCGCCGACTCGATCACCGGCGACAAGTGGAACAAGTACATCTTCCGCACCGGCCGCAACAGCTCGCAGGATGCGATCTCGAACGCGGTCGCGCTCGACAAGGAAGGCGTGTCGATCGCCACACTGGCGCAGGACTACGCGTTCGGCCGCGACGGCGTGAAGGCCTTCAAGGAATCCTTGAAGCATGCGAAGGTCGTCCATGAAGAGTACCTCCCCGCCAGTACCAGCGATTTCACAGCCGGCGGCCAGCGCCTCATAGACGCGCTGAAGGACAAGCCCGGACGCAAGGTCATCTGGGTCATCTGGGCGGGCGCGACGAATCCGTTCAAGATCGCCGACATGGATCTCAAGCGCTACAACATCGAGATCTCGACCGGAGGAAACATCCTGCCGGCGATGGCCGCCTACAAGCAGTTCCCGGGGATGGAAGGCGCCACCTACTACTACTTCGGAATACCCAAGAACCCGGTGAACGAGTGGCTGGTCGCGAACCACTACAAGCAGTTCAAGACGCCGCCCGACTTCTTCACCGCTGGCGGCATGAGCGCGGGCATCGCGATCGTCGAGGCGCTGAAGAAGACCGGAGGCGACACCAACACCGACAAGCTCATCAAGACGATGGAAGGAATGAGCTTCGAGACGCCGAAGGGCAAGATGACCTTCCGCAAGGAAGACCATCAGGCGATGCAGTCGATGTACCACTTCAGGATCAAGAACGACCCGGCGTTCGCCTGGGGCGTCCCCGAGCTGGTGCGCGAGATCAAGCCCGAAGAGATGAACGTACCGATCAAGAACAAGCGCTGAGGCCGACGCATGAACCTGCTGCGCGCCCCGATCTCGCAGCTGCGATGCTCGCCGTACCCAAGTACGGCTGTGCTTCTCTCTGCGACCTCGGGCCGCTAGCGACGGTTCCTGCGCCAGCTTCACCGTGCTTGAGACCGAGAGGCTGACGATCCGCTTCGGCGGCCACGTCGCCGTCGACCACGTCAGCTGCGCCTTCAGGCCGGGAACGCTGACGGCGATCGTCGGGCCGAACGGCGCCGGCAAGACGACCTACTTCAACCTGATCTCGGGCCAGTTGCGCGCGACCGAGGGATCGGTCCGTCTCGACGGCGTCGACATCACGCGCGAGACCGTCTCGTCGCGGACCCATCGCGGCCTCGGCCGGGCGTTCCAGCTGACGCAGCTGTTCCCGCATCTGTCGGTGCTCGAGAACGTCCGCCTGGCGGTGCAATCGCGGCGCAAGCTCGGGCTCGACCTGTGGTCGGTCTGGCTCGACCACCGCAGCGCGCTGGCACGGGCGCAGGAGCTGGTCGACCGCGTCGCCCTCGGCGACCGCGGCGGCGCGGCGGCGAGCAGCCTTCCGCACGGCGACCAGCGCAAGCTCGAGGTCGCGATGCTGATCGCGCTCGAGCCGAGCGTCTACATGTTCGACGAGCCGACCGCCGGAATGAGCGTCGACGACGTTCCGGTGATCCTCGACCTGATCCGCGGCCTGAAGGCCGAGGCCGACAAGACGATCCTGCTCGTCGAGCACAAGATGGACGTCGTGCGCGAGCTCGCCGACCGCATCATCGTCCTGCACAACGGCAAGCTCGTCGCCGACGGCGAGCCGGAAGCGGTGATCGCATCGCCGATCGTTCAGCAAGCCTATCTCGGCCTGGCGCCGGCGGCGGAGGCGGCTTGAGCCCGTCGCCATCGCTTCTATCGCTCGCCGGCGTGCACACGCACATCGGCGCATACCACATCCTGCATGGCGTCGACTTCGAGGTGCCGAGCGGACAGGTGACGATGCTGCTCGGCCGCAACGGCGCCGGCAAGACGACGACGCTGCGGACCATCATGGGGCTGTGGAGCGCGTCGCAAGGCAGCGTCGTCTTCGACGGCCGGCGGATCGGCGGTCCGGCCGCGGCGGGGGATTCCGGGCAGGCGCCGCCCACGCCCGAGATCGCCCAGTTGGGCATCGCCTACGTCCCCGAGAACATGGGCATCTTCTCCGACCTCACGGTGCGCGAGAACATGCTGCTGGCGGCGCGCCAGGCGAAGCGAGCGGCCGAGCTCGACACGACGCGGCTCGAATGGCTGTTCGGCCTCTTCCCGGCGCTCAGGAAGTTCTGGCTCTATCCGGCCGGCAAGCTTTCGGGCGGGCAGAAGCAGATGCTGGCGATCGCCCGCGCCATGATCGAGCCGCGCCGGCTTCTCCTCATCGACGAGCCGAGCAAGGGCCTGGCGCCGGCGATCGTGCAGAACCTGATCGCCGCGCTGCGCGAGCTGAAGGCGACGGCGACGACGGTGCTACTCGTCGAGCAGAACTTCGCGATGGCCAAGTCGCTCGGTGACAGCGTCGCCGTGATGGACGACGGTCGCGTCGTGCACCGCGGGCCGATGGCCGAGCTCGCCGGCGACGAGGCGCTGCAGCACAAGCTGCTCGGCCTGTCGCTGGCCGCGCACCAGTGAGCCCGCGCGCATGACCGACGCCCCGACCGCAACCGCCTCTTCCGTCGCCGCGGCGACCGGCGCCGAGGCCTTGCCGAAGTCGCGCTTCGACACCCTGCCGCTGCTGTTGACGGCGATCGTGGCGCTGGCCGCCTGGCCGGCGGTCGGATCGACCTCGACCTGGCTGACGCTCACCTTCGCCGGCCTGGCGATGGGAATGATCGTCTTCATCGCTGCCTCGGGACTGACGCTGGTGTTCGGACTGATGGACGTGCTCAATTTCGGGCACAGCGTCTTCATCGCCCTCGGCGCCTACGTCACGACGAGCGTCTTCGCGGCGACGCTCGGCTGGACCAGCGTCGCCAGCCTGGCACCGACGCTGGCCGCCGTGTTCGTCGCGATGCTCGCTGCGATGCTGCTCGGCGGCGTCGTCGGCCTGGGCTTCGAGCGCGTCATCGTCCGCCCGGTATACGGCCAGCACCTGAAGCAGATCCTCGTCACGATCGGCGGCGCGATCATCGGCGAGGAACTGATCAAGGTCGTCTGGGGGCCGGCGCAGATCCCGCTGCCGCTGCCCGAGGCGCTGCGCGGCTCGGTCCTCGTCGGCGATGCGGCGGTCGAGAAATTCCGCCTCGTCGCCGTCGTCGTCGGGCTGGTCGTCCTGATGGCGCTGCTCTACACGTTGAACCGGACCAAGATCGGCCTCCTGATCCGCGCCGGCGTGCAGGACCGCGAGATGGTCGAAAGCCTCGGCTACCGGATCCGGCGCCTGTTCGTCGGCGTGTTCGCGGCCGGCTCGGCGCTGGCCGGCCTCGGCGGGAGCCTGTGGGGAATGAACCAGCAGATCGTCGTGCCGCAGATCGGCGGCCAGGTCAACGTGCTGCTCTTCATCGTCATCATCATCGGCGGCCTGGGCTCGACGCTCGGCTGCCTGGTCGGCGCGCTCGTGATCGGGCTGATGACCAACTACGTCGGCTTCCTCGCGCCCAAGCTCACGATGTTCTCGAGCATCGGCCTCATGGTCGCGGTGCTCGTCTGGCGCCCACAGGGGCTCTATCCGGTGACGAACCGCTGAGGCGCATGCTGCTCGACCGCCTCTTCTCGCACGACCGGCCGCGCAACCGCTGGCTTGCCGTCGTGCTCGTCGCGATCGTCGTCGCCCTGGCCTTGACGCCGTTCATCTTTCCCGGAACCAAGGCGCTCAACGTCGCCGCCAAGGTCATCGTCTTCATCGTCCTCGCCGCGAGCTTCGACCTGCTGCTCGGCTACACCGGCATCGTCAGCTTCGCGCACACGATGTTCTTCGGCATCGGCGCCTACGGCATCGCCATCGCGAGCACGCGGATCGGCCCGACCTGGGCGGCGATGGCTCTCGGAGCCCTCGCTGCGCTGCTGCTTTCAGCCGTGCTGTCGCTCCTGATCGGGCTGTTCAGCCTGCGCGTGAAGGCGATCTTCTTCGCGATGATCACGCTCGCCGTCGCTTCCGCGTTCGCGACGCTGGCATCGCAGCTGTCGGACTTCACGGGCGGCGAGGACGGTCTCACCTTCAAGGTGCCCGAGGCGCTGCGGCCGGGAACCGAGTACGCGGCCGAGCCGTTCCTCGGCGCCTCGATCGACGGCCGCTTCGTCACCTACTACTTGATCTTCGTCGTCGCGCTGCTGCTCGTGCTCGCGCTGCTGCGCATCGTCAACTCGCCGTTCGGGCGCGTCCTGCAGGCGATCCGCGAGAACGACTTTCGCGCCGAGGCGATCGGTTACCGCACGGTCGTATATCGGACGATCGCCAGCGTCGCCTCCGCCCTGTTCGCCACGCTCGCCGGCGTGCTGCTGGCGCTCTGGCTGCGCTACAACGGCCCCGACACGACGCTGTCGTTCGAGATCATGCTCGACGTGCTGCTTATCGTCGTCATCGGCGGCATGGGAACGATGTATGGCGCCGTCGTCGGCAGCGTGCTGCTCGTGCTGGCGCAGAACTACCTGCAGGATGTGATGAAGATCGCCGCCTCGGCGGTGCAAGACGTGCCGCTGCTCGCGCAGGTCGTCTCGCCCGATCGCTGGCTGCTCTGGCTCGGCATCCTGTTCGTGCTGTCCGTGTACTACTTTCCGAGCGGAGTCGTCGGTCGCCTGCGGGCGATGCGGCGAAACTAGGCGCGCAGACGGGATCACGGTCGGCGACGCAAAGTCGAGGAGCGACGGCGATGGCAAGGCTCGACGACGAGACCTACATGGCGCAAGCCTTCCGCTGGGCGGCCAGGGGCTACGCCGAGGGCGGCTGCCCGATCGGCGGCGTGCTCGTGGACAACGGCAGCGGCCGGGTCCTGGGCGAGGGCCACAACGCGCTGGTGCAGGAGGGCAACCCGATCGTCCACGGCGAGATGGCGGCGTTGCGCGCCGCCGGGCGTCTGCGCAACCGCCACGACACGACGATGTACACGACGCTGCAGCCGTGCTTCATGTGCGCCGGGACGATCGTGCAATTCGGGATTCCGCGCGTCGTCGTCGGCGACGCTGCCAACGCGTCGAGCGACGAGACGATCCGCTTCATGCGCGGCCAGGGCGTCGAGGTGATCGTCATGGACGCGCAGGCGAGCCCAGCGGCGCGCGACTGCGTCGCGCTCGTCGCGAAGTTCCGCGCCGAAAAGCCCGAGCTGTGGCTCGAGGACTGGGGCGGCGGCCCGAATCGGGCGCTCGCCCGCGCCTGACGCAGCCGCGACGAATCGCGACCCGCCCGCCGCGGCGGCGGGGCCGATTCAGGTCGCGACGACTTCCTCGATGAGCCAGGCGACGAGGGCCTGATCGGGCTCGAAGTAGTGCGTGTGCGCGCCGAAGCCGATGCACAGCTCGAATTCGCTCATCGCCGCGAGCTTCTGCGCATCGGGCGGCATCGGATTGAAGCGCGCGTACGCGTTCGCGCGGCCGAGGATGATCGGGTCCAGCGTGTCGATCATCGGCCGGCCGATCGGATTGCCGTCGCCCGGGCTGCTCCACAGCCAGCGGCCGACGTAGTCGCCGCTCGTGTAGCCGTTCGCCCAGCGAACGACGCCGATGTCCGCGGCGGCCGGTCCGTTGCCGTTGGCGGTACGCCGCAGCACCCATCCGTACAGCGACGGGAAGCGCGCCGCGTAGAGCTGGCGCAAAGGGCAGCCGAGGGTGACGAGGCGGATCTCGGCGCCGCAGATCGCGCGCAGCCGCGCGCAGCGATCGTGACCGGCGCGCGGCGTGCCCTTCGGCGCGTCGGAGAGAAAGCGCAGCAGCTCGGCGCTGATCACCGTTCCCTGGCTGTGCGAGACGACGACGATGCGGTCGTAGCCCTGCCGGGACACGTGCGCGAGCAGCGCAGCGTAGCGCGAGAAGATGCGCGCGCGCGGGATGCTCGTGCGCGGGAACTCGCGGAAGTGGTTGTCGACGTCGAGGGCGATGTCGAGCGGCGCGCGCAGGCCCGGGACGTAGCGTGACAGGACTCCGCCGAACGCGCTCAGCGCCGCGGCGATCCCGGCGGCGCTGAGCACCAGGGGCTTGAGCAGCACCTGCGACAGCCAGGCGGCGACGTCGAGGGCGCGGTCCCAGCTGCCGTGCGTGTCGGTGCCTGCGCCGTACAGCGCGAACGCGACGGCGATGGCGCCGGCGATGCTGATGAAGACGACGAACGATACCGTTCCGCCGAGGTGACGATAGCCTGCGGTGAGCCAGTGGCCGAGGTCGCGCGCCGCCTCGTCGGACCAGCGGCCGATCCGGTACGTCAGGAGTTTCAGCTCGGCGAGCAGGCTCGGCAGGAAGACGACGGCGAGATACGAGACGAGCAGCAGAAGCAGCGCCGCGACGACCGAGAACGCCGCCGTGCTGTCCTCGTAGCGGAAGCGCAGGAATTGCGCGGCAGCGAAACGGTCGGGTGTCGGCGCCGACGCCGCCGACGCCGCGTGTGCCACCGCCTGCGCGGCGGCGTGCGCCGGCGTCAGCGAGTAAGCCGCGGCGGCGCGCGCCGCCGCTTCGCTGACGCCGCGCATGTTCTCCTCGACCGGAAAGATCCGCGGCACGTAGAGGACGCCGCTCGACGCGACCGCCGCATTCAGCACCGCGCTCGCCAGCGCCCAGAGGGCCATCGTCAGCATGACGAAGGCGCCGAGCGAGGCGAACATGCCGAGCCGCCCGGTGTCGACGCTCGCCGACGCCTCGTAGCCCCGATCCCACGTGGCGACCCAGCCGGCGACGTACCACGCGGCAAAGATGAAGGCGGCGCCGATCCACCACCACTTGATCGCCGTCAGTACCAGCTCGACGCCGAACAACGCCGCCTGCACCCAGACCTTGAGCGAAGCCGGCGAAGTGTCGTAGGCGACGTAGGCGACGACGCCGATCACGGTGAGCTCCCACAGCGCCAGTCCGCTGGCCCGGGTGAACGGGAAGCGATCTTCGGAGACGCGCAGTGCGGCGTCGAGGACGACCGTCAGCAGCGCCAGCCAGAGCAAGGCGACGAGCCACGGCGCGATCGGGGCGATGGACGACAAGGCCAGCGCGACGCCGAGGAGGGCGAGCGGCAGGACGAGACGGCGGGCGTGGTCGTTGCGTCGATAGGCGGCCCACAGGTAGGCGATGCCGGCGACGCCGATGCCGACGACCCAGCGCGTCGTGTCTTCGTGCGGCGCAGCCAGCGCGAACGGAACGATCACCAGGGCGAGCATGCCGAGCTGGGTGAAGAGCAGGGCGAGAAGGTTGACGAAGGCCCAGTCGAGGCCGGTCTGCAGGAAGGCGAGCCAGCGCCAGCTCGCCGGCGCCTTGCCGTTCTCGTCCTTCATCGCGCCGAGCGCCTCGTCGACGGTGCCGCGGCCGAGCTTGGAGAGCCGGAAGACGAGGGTGAAGAGCTCGGTGATGATGCGCGGGATCGCTCCGGAAAGGCGCGACAGGTCGGCCCAGTACATCTCGTAGACGTCGATGTCGCGCGGGCCGCTGCGGTCCGCCGTCGTTCGCCGCAGCGTCACGACGTCGCTCGCATACGCCTCGGTCGCGCCGTGGTTGGCGGCGAACTTGGAGAGCAGGAAGTTCGTGACCTGCAGGCCGCGGTCGGGCTCGCCCGTCGCCGCGGCCGTATCGGCGGGCGACTGCAGCGAGGCGCTCGCCGCCGCGCCGGGCCGCGCCGCCCCCCGCTTCGTTCTCGCCGGCACTTCCCAGTCGGCGCGATGCAGGTCGGACACGAACGACTGGGCGAACGACTTCGAGAGCGGCCGCGTCTCGCTGGTCGGCGTCACCGGCATCTGTCGACCCGGCGGATGCGTCGGGAGCAGCGGCGGCACCTCGATCGTGAATGCGCTCGTCGCGATCGCTTCGTAGCTCGCCTGGTTCGGCGAGCTGGCGACGAGCAGCTCGACGACCGAGCGCGCCGTCGAACCGGCGACCTGGTCGGCCACCCCGTGCACCACGATCACGGCAACGCGCGCCGGATCGTTGCCCGCTTCGTCATCCATCGCCGCGCCCCTGCAGACCGAAGGCGCGAAGGTTCGCAGCGAAGCGCGGCGCGGTCAATCCCTGCGAACGGCGCTTCGCAGTCATGGACAGCGGCGGGCGAATCTTCTAGATTCGGATCCGCCCGCTCACGGTCGTCGCCCGAATGGACTTCTCGCAAGACGAACTCGCCTCCGTCCTGGCTCGCATCGCCGACCGTCGCACCGGGATCTATCCGCCGGGAAGCTGGCGCCAGGTCGCCACCTTCATTTCGCTGCGCAACCCCGAGCGGATCGACGTCGCGGCGTTTCGCCGCTTCCAGGCGGCGCTGCTCGATGCGACCGGATTCGCGCCGGTCGTCGTCGGCGGCGTCTTTGGCTGCGTCAAGCTGTTCGTCCGGCTGGTCCGCCCCGACGAGCCCGCGGCCGGGAGCGCCCCGG
>DATMGW010000290.1:0-2284 GCA_035555295.1 Caldimonas sp. | reverse complement strand
CGCAAGGAGAACCTCGCCGCACTCGGGATGGACACGCGCGCCCGGCGCAAGGCGCAAAAGCAGCAGCGCTAGCCGGGCTCTCTGCGGTCGCTGCCTCCCGGGGGCCAAGTGCCGCGGCTCCATGCCGGCCCGCGCCGGCATGGACGGCACGAGGAGGCGTTGCGTCTCGCAACGCCGCGGCCTGCAAGGCCGACCGGGCTTGGGAACGGCCCGGCGCCCGCTCATGCGACGACCCTCTGCACGCGCAAGGTCGAGTTGATGACGCGTGCCAGCTTGTCGGCGTACGCCGGGTCGGTCGCGTAGCCGGCGCGCTGCAGCCCTTGCGCAAAGCCCGCGGCCGACGCGGCGCTCGCGGGCGCCTGCACCGCCTGCGCGACGACGCCGGCGTAGCGGGGGCTGTCCTTGAGCATGCGTGCGTAGTCGCGGAACGATTCTTCGTCCGACGCGTAGGCGCGAAACTTCGCCGTCACTTTCTGTGGCTCGCCGAGGACGTACTCGGTCGTCGTGATCTCGGCGACCGGGCCGGTCCAGCCGGCGCCGGCCTTGATGCCGAACAGGTTGTGCGAGCTGCTGCCGTCGGCCCTGCGGATCTCGTGGCGACCCCAACCCGTTTCGTGCGCGGCCTGGCCGATCATGAAGGCGGCCGGGATGCCGCTCTGCGCCGCGGCGGCGATCGCCGCGGCCTGATGCGATTGCACGAAATCGGCCTGGGCCTGCGACAGCGACGGCGGCGTCGCTGCCGCCGAGGCCGCCGACGCACCGGCCGCTGCCGCGGGTGCGGCCGGCGGCGCGACCGTGCCGGCCATCTGCCGTTCGAGCTGGCGGGCGATCGCGTCGGCGAGTCCGCCCGGCAGGCCCGCCATCTTCGCCGCGTACTGTGCGTCGAGCATCTCGGTGCCGAGCTGCGCGCCGGCGTTGTCGAGCATTCCCGAGCTGAGCGTCGCCTCGCGCATGCTCTTCATGAGCTGCTGCATGAAGATCGCCTCGAACTGCTTGGCGGTCTCCTTGATCGCCGCCTTCGGGTCGCGCGCCGCAGCACTGCGCAACGCGTCGATCGACATCGCGTTGGTCGCGCCCGTCGGCAGGCCCGACAGCGCCGGCGGCATCGTAGAGCTCATCAGATGACTTCCAGCTCGGCCGTCAACGCGCCGGCCGACTTCATCGCCTGCAGGATCGCGAGCAGGTCCTGCGGCGTCGCGCCGAGCGAGTTGAGCGCCTTGACGACATCGGCGAGCTTGGTGCCGGCGCCCATCTGCACGAGCGAGCCCCCCTGCTGCGTGATCGTGATGTCGGACTTCTGCGTCACCTCGGTCTGTCCGACCTTGGCGAACGGCCCCGGCTGGCTGACCGAAGGCGTCGTGCTGATCGTGACCGAGAGGCTGCCATGCGCGACCGCGCACGCCGCCAGCGTCACCGCCTGGTTCATGACGATCGACCCGGTCCGCGCGTTGATCACGACCTTGGCCGCCGGCGCCTGCAGCTTGACGTCGAGGTTCTCGATCTCGGCCATGAAGGCGACCCGCGCGTCGGCGGAGGCGGGCATGCGAACGCGGACGGCGCGGCCGTCGATCGCGTCGGCCGTGCCGCTGCCCATGCGGTTGTTGATGACGCGAACGACCTCGCGCGCCGTCGCGTAGTCGGAGGCGCTCAGGTCGAGCTGGATCGAATCGCCTTGGTTCATCGGCGTCGCGACGCTGCGCTCGACCGTCGCGCCTTCGGGAATGCGCCCGGAGGCGAGCGTGTTGATCTGCACCTTCGAGCCCGACGCCGAGGCGCCGGCGCCGCCGATGATCAGGTTGCCTTGCGCCATCGCGTAGATCTGCCCGTCGGCGCCCTTCAGCGGCGTCGAGATGAGCGTGCCGCCGCGCAGGCTCTTCGCGTTGGCGAGCGAGGAGACGTTGACGTCGATCGTCTGGCCGGGCTGCGCGAACGCGGGCAGCTGCGCCGTGACCATCACGGTAGCGAGGTTCTTCAGCTGGATGCTCGAGCTGTTCGGCGCCGTCACTCCCATCTGCTGCAGCAATGCGAGCAGGCTTTGCGTCGCGAACGGCGCCGAGGTCGTCTGGTCGCCGGTGCCGTCGAGGCCGACGACGAGGCCGTAGCCGACCAGCTGGTTCATTCGCACTCCCTGGACGGAGGCGACTTCCTTGATCCGCGCCGCTTCGGCCGGGGCCGGCCACCACACGGCGGCGCTGGCGAGGAGCGCCGCGAGGACGAGCGAGGCGCGCAGGATTCGTTCGGTCGGGGTCATCTCGGAAGCACCTTGGGAGCCTTCCGATTCTTC
>DATMGW010000289.1:0-2616 GCA_035555295.1 Caldimonas sp. | reverse complement strand
CGACGATCGGCCTGGTGCTGACGCTGGCGGCGCTGGCGCTCGTCGCCGAGATCGTGGGCTGCGTCCGCCAGCGTCGCATCGCGCAGGTCCCCAAGGCGATCGTCGCCTGGGGCGTGCTGCCGTTACTTCCCTGTGCCCTGGCGTGGGCCGTCTCCGCGGCGCACGGCCCGGGCTGGCTGCAGGTCGTCGCGGCGATCGCGCTGGTCGTTCCGATCGCGCCGCTGCTCGCCCGCCTGACGCTGCAGCCGATCGCGGACGCGTCGGTGCTGGTCCTGTTGATCGTCTCGCTGGCGTTGCACTTCCTGCTCTCCGGCCTGGGGCTCCTCTTCTTCGGCCCGGAAGGCTCTCGCACGCATCCGCTCGTCGACGCGACCTGGACGATCGCCGAGGGCTACTCGATCGGTGGCCAGACGCTGCTGATGGTCGCTTCGGCGCTCGTGCTGAGCGGCCTGTTCTTCCTGTTCTTCGAGCACACGCTGACCGGCAAGGCGCTGCGCGCGACCGCGGTCAACCGGGTCGGTGCGCGCCTGGTCGGCATCCGCCCGGCGAAGACCGCCATGCTCGCGTACACCGGAGCGTCGCTGCTCGCCGGAATGATCGGCGTCCTGATCGCCCCGGTGACGACGATGTACTACGACTCGGGCTTCATCCTCGGCCTGAAGGCGTTCATCGCGGCGATCATCGGCGGCCTTGTCAGCTATCCACTGACAGCGCTCGGCGCCATCGCCGTCGGCATCTTCGAGAGCTTCGCGTCGTTCTGGAGCGGCGAGATGAAGGACGTGCTCGTCTTCAGCCTGCTCATCCCCGTGCTGCTGCTGCGCTCGTGGCTGGCGACGCAGACCGACGAGGACGAAGAGGAGATCGACGAGTGAACGGCAGCACCGACGGACGCACCGTGCGCCGCGCCGCGCTCGCGCTCGCCGTCGTGCTGCTCGCGATCGCGCCGCTCGTCCTCGGCTCGTTCGCGGTCTCGCTGCTCAACGACATCGGCATCGGCGCGCTCGTGGCCCTCGGCCTCATCCTGCTCACCGGCATCGGCGGCGCGACCTCGTTCGGCCAGGCGGCGTTCGTCGGCGTCGCGGCGTACGCAACAGCCTGGCTCACGACCGTGCACGGCGCCTCGCCGTGGCTCGGCCTCGTCTTCGCCCTCGCCCTGACCGGCCTCGCTGCGCTCGTGATCGGGACGCTGACGCTGCGCCTGGGCGGCCACTACCTGCCGCTCAGCACGATCGCCTGGGGCCTGTCGATCCCGCTCCTGTTCGGCAACCTCGACGCGCTCGGCAGCCATACCGGGATCTCCGGAATCCCGGCGATCCGGGTGGGCTCGTGGTCGCTGCTCGAGCCGCGCGCGATCTACTACCTCATCTGGCTGCTCGTCGGCGGCGCCTGCCTGTTCAGCCGCAACCTCCTGCACTCGCGCGCCGGCCGCGCGATCCGCAGCCTGCGCGGTGGCGCGACGCTGCTCGCCAGCGTCGGTGCCGACGCCTTTCGCGTCCGCCTCGTCCTCTTCGTCACGGCGGCGCTGCTCGCGGGATTCGCCGGCTGGCTCTACGCGCACCTGAACCGCTTCGTCGCGCCGACGCCCTTCGACGTCCGCGCCTCGATCGAGTACCTGCTGATGGTCGTGGCGGGCGGGCTCGGCCAGATCGCCGGCGCGATCGTCGGCTCGGGTCTCGTGCTGCTGCTGAAGAACTCGCTGCAGGACGTGCTGCCGCTGCTCTCGATGCAGGGGGCGCGGCTCGAGGCCGTCGCCTTCAGCGTCATCTTCATCCTGCTCCTGCACCACGCGCGCGCCGGCCTCACCGGCTTCGTGGCGCGCCGGTTCAGGCAGCGCTTTCCCGATCGCGACGTCGAGGCGGCGCCCGACGCGGCGGCGACGCCGCTGCCGAAGCGGGCGATGCCCGAGCGCGGCAGCGCGCTGCTGAAGGTCTCGCGCGCCGTCAAGCGCTTCGGTGGTCTGGTCGCGGTCGACGACGTGAGCTTCGAGGTGCGTGCCGGCGAGATCCTCGGCCTGATCGGGCCGAACGGTGCCGGCAAGTCGACGATGTTCAACCTCCTGACAGGAACGTTGCGCATGACCTCGGGGCAGGTGAGCTTCGTCGGCCGCGACCTCACCGGCATGACGCAGCAGAAGATCGCCCGGCTCGGGATCGCGCGCACCTTCCAGCACGTCAAGCTCAGGCCGCGCATGAGCCTGCTCGACAACGTCGCGCTCGGTGCGCACGCGCGCGGTCGCGCCGGCGTGCTGCGCGCAGGCCTGCGCCTCGAGCGCGGCGAGGAGCGGCAGATCGCCGCCGAAGCGCGCCGCCAGCTCGAGCGCATCGGCCTCGGCGGGCGCGGCCACGAGCTCGCCGGCAACCTGCCGCTGGGAACGCAGCGCATCCTCGAGATCGGCCGCGCCCTCGCCGCCGACCCGGTCCTCCTCGTTCTCGACGAGCCGGCCGCGGGTCTGCGCCGCGCCGAGAAGCAGGCGCTCGCCGCGATGCTGCACCGCCTGCGCGGCGAAGGCGTGACGATCCTGATCGTCGAGCACGACATGGACTTCGTGATGAAGCTCGTCGATCGGCTGATCGTCATGGACTTCGGCTCCAAGCTTGTCGAGGGCGTTCCTGCCGT
>DATMGW010000288.1:0-4519 GCA_035555295.1 Caldimonas sp. | reverse complement strand
CGCAAGGAGAACCTCGCCGCACTCGGGATGGACACGCGCGCCCGGCGCAAGGCGCAAAAGCAGCAGCGCTAGCCGGGCTCTCTGCGGTCGCTGCCTCCCGGGGGCCAAGTGCCGCGGCTCCATGCCGGCCCGCGCCGGCATTGGACGGCACGAGGAGGCGTTGCGTCTCGCAACGCCGCGGCCTGCAAGGCGGGCCGGGCTTGGGAGCGGCCCGGCGCCCGGCCGTCAGTCGTCGTCGAGGACGGCTCCGCGGCTCGCGCTCGACGCGTTCTTCGCGAACTTGGCGAGCACGCCGCGCGTGTAGCGCGGCGCCGGCGCCCGCCAGGCGGAGCGGCGCCGGGCGAGCTCGGCGTCGCCGACGTCGAGCTGGAGCAGGAGGCGGTGCGAGTCGATCGTGATCGGGTCGTCTTCCTCGATCAGGGCGATCGTTCCTCCGGCGTAGGCCTCGGGCGCGACGTGGCCGACGACCATGCCCCAGGTGCCGCCGGAAAAACGCCCGTCGGTGACGATGCCGACCGACTCGCCGAGGCCCTGGCCGACCAACGCGCTCGTCGGCGCGAGCATCTCCGGCATCCCCGGCGCGCCTTTCGGTCCGAGGTAGCGCAGCACCATGACGTCGCCGGGGACGATGCGCCGGTCCATGATCGCCGCCAGCGCCGACTGCTCGTCGTCGAAGACGCGCGCCGGGCCCGTCATGACCGGGTTCTTCAGGCCGGTGATCTTCGCCACCGCGCCTTCGGGCGACAGGTTGCCTTTCAGGATGGCAAGGTGGCCGTGCTCGTACATCGGCCGGTCGATCGGCCGGATCACGTCCTGGTCGGCACGCGGCACGGCGGGCAGCTCGGCGAGCGTCTCGGCGACGGTCTTGCCGGTGATCGTGATGCAGTCGCCGTGCAGGCGGCCGGCTTCGAGGAGCACCTTCATCACCTGCGGAATGCCGCCGGCGCGATGCAGGTCGATCGCCAGGTACTTGCCCGAGGGCTTCAGATCGCACAGCACCGGTACGTTCTTGCGCACGCGCTCGAAGTCGTCGATCGACCACTCGACGCCGGCGGCGTGGGCGATGGCGAGGAAGTGCAGCACCGCGTTCGTCGAGCCGCCGATGGCCATGATGACGGCGACGGCGTTCTCGATGCTCTTCCGGGTCACGATGTCGCGCGGCTTCAGGTCGCGACGCACCGCCTCGACGAGGACGCGCGCCGCCGCCTTCGCGCTGGCAGCGATCTCGTCCTCGACGTTGGCCATCGTGCTCGAATAGGGCAGGCTCATGCCGAGCGCCTCGAAGGCCGAGCTCATCGTGTTGGCCGTGTACATGCCACCGCACGAGCCGCTGCCGGGGATCGCCCGGCGCTCGATCTCTGTGAAATCGGTCTGGCTCATGCGCCCGGCCGTGAACTGGCCGACCGCCTCGAAGACGCTGACGATGTTGAGGTCCTGGCCTTGCCAGCGTCCGGGCAGGATGGTGCCGCCGTAGACGTAGATCGCCGGCACGTTGGCGCGCAGCATGCCCATCATTCCGCCCGGCATGTTCTTGTCGCAGCCGCCGACCACGAGCACGCCGTCCATCCACTGGCCGCCGACGCAGGTCTCGATGCAGTCGGCGATCACCTCGCGCGAGACGAGGCTGTACTTCATTCCCTCGGTGCCCATCGCCATGCCGTCCGAGATCGTCGGCGTGCCGAAGATCTGCGCGTTGCCTCCCGCTTCCTCGATCCCGGCGACGGCGGCGTCGGCGAGCTTCTGCAGCCCGGAGTTGCACGGCGTGATCGTCGAGTGGCCGTTGGCGACGCCGATCATCGGCTTCGTGAAGTCGCCCTCTTCGTAGCCGAGGGCGTAGTACATCGACCGGTTCGGCGCGCGGGCGACGCCCTCGGTGATGTGGCGGGAACGGCGGTTGCTCGGCATCGCAGCCTCGTGTCAGTGCAAAGATCGTCAGGAACTATACGGCGGCGACTGGCCGGAAACGCCGACCGTATCATCGCCGCATGCTCGTTCATCCCCAGTTCGACCCGATCGCTCTCGACCTTTCGAAGATCGGCGTGCCGATCGCGATCCACTGGTACGGGCTGACCTATCTCGTCGGCTTTGCGCTGTTCCTGTTCCTGGCCGTGCGGCGGTCCCGGCTGCCGCAGTTCGCAGCCACCGGCTGGTCGCGGCGCGAAGTCGAGGACCTCCTTTTCTACGGCGTGCTCGGCACCGTGATCGGCGGGCGGCTCGGATACGTGCTGTTCTACAAGCCGGGCTGGTACGCGGCGCACCCGCTAGAGATCTTCGCCGTCTGGAAGGGGGGCATGGCCTTCCACGGCGGCTTGCTCGGTGTGATCGTGGCGATTGCCCTGTTTTCGCGATCGAGGAAGCGCCACTTTCTCGAGGTGACCGATCTCGTCGCGCCTTGCGTGCCGACGGGCTTTGCCGCCGGGCGCATCGGTAACTTCATCAACGGTGAGCTGTGGGGACGCTTCGCGAGCCCGGACCTGCCCTGGGGAATGGTCTTTCCGCAATCGGGATCGGCCTTGCCGCGCCATCCGTCGCAGCTCTACCAGTTCGCCCTCGAGGGCCTGCTGCTCTTCGTCGTGCTCTGGGTCTACGGCAAGAAGCCGCGCGGCCTGGGCCAGGTCTCGGGCGCGTTCCTCGTCGGCTACGGCGTGCTTCGCTTCGTCGCCGAATTCTTCCGCGAGCCCGACAGCTTCCTCGGTCTCCTGGCCTTGAACATGAGCATGGGCCAGTGGCTGTGCGTGCCGATGATCGTCGCCGGAATCGCCCTGTGGCTGTGGGGTCGCGGGCGCGAGCCGCGCAGCGGTGCGACCGCGCCCTTGTCGGCGGCCACGCTTCCCTGAGCCGACGCCGGATGGAGCTGCGCCAGATCTTCCTCGATACCGAGACGACCGGGCTCAGCCCCGAGTCGGGCGACCGCATCATCGAGATCGGCTGCGTCGAGCTGGTGAACCGCCGCCTGACGGGAAGGAACCTGCACCTCTACGTGAACCCCGAGCGGCGCAGCCACGAGGACGCGATCAAGGTCCACGGTCTGAGCGAGGATTTCCTCGCCGACAAGCCGCTCTTCGCGGCCATCGCCGACGAGCTGCTCGAATTCGTCCGCGGCGCCGAGATCGTCATCCACAACGCCGCGTTCGACGTCGGCTTCCTCGACGCCGAGCTGCGCCGCATCGGCCGGCCGACGTTCCAGGCGCACGAGGTGCGCATCATCGACAGCTTGTCGATGGCGCGCGATTCGTTCCCCGGCAAGTCGAACTCCCTCGATGCGCTTTGCAAGCGTTTCGAGGTCAACAACTCGGGCCGCAACCTGCACGGCGCGCTCCTCGACGCCGGCCTGCTCGCCGAGGTCTACATCCGCATGACCCGCGGCCAGGATTCGCTCGTCATCGACGCCGCCGACGCGCTCGCCGCCGAGCTGGCGGCGCGGCCGATCGACTTCAGCGGGCTCGCACTCGTCGTCATCTCTGCCGACGAAGACGAGGTCGCGGCGCACGAGGCGGTTCTCTCCGGGATCGACAAGGCGAGCGGCGGGCACACCGTGTGGCGCTCGGTCGCGAGCGAGGCCATGGCACAATGAAATTCTTCCGTCGGCGGCTCGGGTTTGCGCCGCCGAACGGGCGGTTAGCTCAGGGGTAGAGCACGTCCTTCACACGGACGGGGTCGCAGGTTCGAAACCTGCACCGCCCACCAATGAAGAGCGGGCGATCCAGCCGTTGACGCCCCGGAAGATGGGGTCTAGATTTGGGGATCGCCGTGTCTGCGAGTGACACCCATGAAACACTTGGCGCTGAGCGTTCTTCCCCTCTTGGCGCTGGTCGGCTGCGGTTCGTTACCGCCGGCGATCGACAAAACGGACTCTGCACGTATAGCAGCGGTCGATCGTGCCGCTTTGCGCAGCGGTGTCCAGGTGGTCTGGATCAACCTGCCGCATAAGAAGACGCCCGCCGACGGCGGCTCCTGAGCCCGTTGCGCACCTCCGCGTACCAGCGCCGCGGCACACGCGTCTATGCCGAGTCGGCTCGCGAGCGCGCCTTCATCGGCGCTCGCAGTAGCGATCCTGGAATGGCGGCTGAGACGGACCCGGCATCGGGTCGGGCTCAGGCCGGTGGGACGCGTCGCCAGTAGCGGTTGCACCGGCCGCCGTGCGATGGCAGCGCCAACATCGGGATGGATCAGCAATCCCCCTCACATGCGGGGGGCGCATCTCGTCACTTTTGCGCCGGTATGTTCCTTGCCTTCCGGCCCCGGAAATGACTGGCGAAGTACCTCCGTCGCGGACGGCGATCGACGGCCTGGCACCGGTCTCGCCGCTCCCTGCGTACCGGCTCCAGCGCCCGGAGCCGGCGATGGAGACGCGCATTCAACGCTCGGCGAAGGTCCTGCGCCGCATCGGGTGGCGCCTGAATTCCGCGGCGGCCGCTGCTGAAGTCAGGTCGGCCTGGCCATTCGATGTGACGGAATAGGCTGGGGGCAACTACCAATGGATGCCCAGTGTCCGCAGGAAGACCTCGAGACCCGGCCG
>DATMGW010000287.1:0-3962 GCA_035555295.1 Caldimonas sp. | reverse complement strand
GGGCCGGGAAGTCGATCGATGCGCAGTACTACCTCATCCAGAACGACGACCTCGGGCAGCAGTTTCTGCGCGAGTTGCGCGATGCGGCGCGGCGCGGGGTTCGCGTCCGCCTTCTGGTCGACGACCTGTATGCGGCGGGTGAAGACGACCTGCTGAGCGGGCTGGCGGCCTATACGAACGTCGACGTACGCATCTTCAATCCTCTGCCCGCACGCGCCGGGCCGTTCTACTTCATCCCCGGCGAGAGGGGCATGGCGATCATCCGGGCGGTCGGCGCGACCCAGGAGAACGGACGCCTGGCGCTGGTGACCGCCTCGCTCGGCTTGACCGACGAGCCGCTCGTCTACGCCGGCTATGCGCGCTACCGCGTCGATCTGCTCAAGGCCGGCGTGCGCATCTACGAGATCGGCGCGACCCTCGGCCACGACTCCGACCGCCTCGGCCACTTCGGCGCGTCCATCGGCCGCCTGCACGCCAAGGTGGCGACGATCGACCGCCGCTGGCTCTTCATCGGCTCGATGAACCTCGACCCGCGCTCGGCTCAAGAGAACACAGAGATCGGCCTGGCCATCGACAGCCCGGATCTCGCGGAGACGATCCTGATGCTCTTTCAGGAGGGGTTGGATGCCACCTACCGCCTGCGGCTCTCCGCCGACGGCGAGCACGTCGAGTGGCTCGAGACCGATGCCGTAGGGTGGCAGCACGTGCACACCCGTGAGCCGGACGAAGATGCGCTGTTGCGCCTGAAGATATGGCTGCTCGCGCCCTTCGTTGGAGAGGGCTTGCTATGAACCAGACGGCTACGCCAGGTTGCGCAGCTCCCTGAGTGCCACCGAGAGCATCGCCAGGTCGGCGCCCTTGGCGTCGCCGAGCTCGGCGAGCAAGCGCTGTGCGCGCTCGAGCGCGGCAGCGTTGCTCGTTGCCCATGCAGCGAGCAGGTCCGCCGGGCTGCCCGGGCCGCCGCTCAGCACGTCCTGGGCGATCGCGCGCTGCAGCCCGGCCAGGTCGTCACCGAGAGCCGCCTTGGCCAGCCCTTGCCAGTAGCTGTCCGACGGCAAGCCGTCGATCTGCTGGCGCAGCCCCGAGAGCCCGAGGCGGGCGCCGACGCCGACGTGCACTTCGCTGACCTCGTCGAAGCCGCGGCGCACCGCCTCGGCGACTTCGGCCACGTCGAGCGCAGCGACCAGCCCGTCGGCGCTGGCGATGCGATGCGCCAGCGGCGATCCAGGCGCTCGCCATCGGCGACGCCGCGGCCGCCGGCTCGAGACGTGCGCGCAGCGCCTGCACCGCGGGAATGAAGCGCTGGAAGGTCTGCTCCATCGGCTCGGCCAGGCGCTTCGAGCGCAGGAACCAGGTCGTCGCGCGCGCGGTGAGCCAGCCCTCTTCGATCAGCATCTCCGACTGCACGGCGTCGGGAACCTTGTTGTCGAGCGCTTCGACCTGCTGCCAGACGCCGACCTCGCCGAGCACCTCGCGTGCCGCCAGGTACGCGCGCACGACCTGCGCCGGCCGGGCGCCGGTCAGCTCGGACAGGCGATGCACGAAGGTCGACCCGACGCGGTTGACCATGCTGTTCAGCACGTGCGTGGCGACGATCTCGCGCTTGAGCGGATGGCGCGGAATGTAGGCGCCGAATCTTTCGCGCAGCAGCGCCGGGAAATAGCGCGCGAGCGCCGTGCCGATCCACGCGTCCTCCGGCAGGTCGGAGCTCATGATCTCTTCGAACAGCCACATCTTGCAGTAGGCGAACAACACCGCGCGCTCGGGATTCGTCAGGCCGATGCCGCGCGCCTTGCGTTCGGCGATCTCGTCTTCGCTCGGCAGGAACTCGATCGTGCGGTTCAGGTGCCCGCTCTTCTCCAGGAAGCGAATGAAGCGCGCTTCCTGGTCGAGGTACGACGGGCCCAGGCGAGCGCCGACCGAGAGCGCCTGCGTCTGGAAGTAGTTGTCGCGCAGCACCAGCGCGGCGACGTCGTCGGTCATCTGCGCGAGCAGCGTGTTGCGCTGTTTCTCGGTCATCTCTCCGTCGCTGATCGCCAGACCGAGCAGGATCTTGATGTTGACCTCGTGGTCCGAGGTGTCGACGCCGGCCGAGTTGTCGATCGCATCGGTGTTGATGCTGACGCCGGCGAGCGCCGCCTCGATCCTGCCGCGCTGGGTGCAGCCGAGATTGCCGCCTTCGGCGACGACCTTGCAGCGCAGCTCCCGGGCGTTGATGCGCAGCGCGTCGTTGGCCCGGTCGCCGACGTCGGCATGGGTTTCCGAGCCGGCCTTGATGTAGGTGCCGATGCCGCCGTTGTAGAGCAGGTCCACCGGCGCCTTCAGGATCGCGCTGAGCAGCTCGGTCGGCGCCAGCCTTTGCGCGTCGATGCCGAGCGCCTCGCGCACCTGCGGCGAGATCGGGATCGATTTTTCCGAGCGCGTCCAGACCCCGCCCCCGTCGGAGATCTGCGTCGTGTCGTAGTCGGCCCATGACGAGCGCGGCAGCCTGAACAGGCGCTCGCGCTCGGCGTACGACGTGGCGGCGTCGGGGTTCGGGTCGATGAACACGTGGCGATGGTCGAACGCGGCGATCAGCCGGATGTGCTTCGACAGCAGCATGCCGTTGCCGAACACGTCGCCCGACATGTCGCCGACGCCGACCACGGTGAACGGAGTGGTCTGCGTGTCGATTCCTTTCTCGCGAAAGAACCGCTTCACGCTCTCCCACGCGCCGCGCGCCGTGATACCCATGCCCTTGTGGTCGTAGCCCGCGCTGCCTCCGGAGGCGAAGGCGTCGCCCAGCCAATGGCCGTACTCCTTGCTGATCGCGTTGGCGTAGTCGGAGAAGGTCGCGGTGCCCTTGTCGGCGGCGACGACGAGGTACGGGTCGTCGCCATCGATGCGCAGCACCTGCGGCGGCGGCACGACCGTGGTGCCCGACAGGTTGTCGGTCAGGTCGAGCAGGGCGCGCAGGTAGTCCTGGTAGCAGGCGATGCCTTCCTTCATGAAGGCGTCGCGGTCGGTCGGCGGCGGCGCCTTCTTCAGCACGAAGCCGCCCTTCGAGCCGACCGGCACGATGACGGTGTTCTTCACCATCTGCGCCTTCACCAGGCCGAGCACCTCGGTGCGGAAGTCTTCCGGCCGGTCCGACCAGCGCAGCCCGCCGCGCGCGACCTTGCCGCCGCGCAGGTGGATGCCCTCGAAGCGCGGCGAGTAGACGAAGATCTCGTAGAGCGGCTTCGGCTCGGGAAGCCCCGGCACCCGGGCCGAATCGAACTTGAAGCTGAGAAAGCTCCGGCGCGGCCCGGCCGCGCCCGAATGGCCGACGCCGGTGCGCCAGAAGTTGGTTCGCAAGGTCGCCTGGATCAACGCCAGCAGCTGCCGCAGCACGCGGTCTTCGGACAGGTTGGCGACCTTCTCGAGCGCCTGCTCGATGGCGTTGACCTGCGCCGCCGCTCCCTGCTCGTCGTGCGCGGCCGGATCGAAGCGCAGCTTGAACAGCGACACGAGCATGCGCGCGATGCGCGGGTGCGAAGACAGCGCCGCCTCGATCGTTCCCTGCGACAAGGCGAAGCCCGTCTGCTTGAGGTACTTCGCGTAGGCGCGCAGCACGACGATCTCGTCGGCGCTCAGGCCGGCGCGCAGCACCAGCCGGTTGAAGTCGTCGTTCTCGACGTCACCGCGGAACACGCGCGCGAAGGCGTCCTCGAACAGGCGCCCCAGGGTCTCGGGCTCGATCTCGCCGGCGCCCTGCACCTGCAGCTCGAAGTCGTGCAGCGACACCGAGGCCTCGGCCGTCTCGACGCTCGCATGCTGCTCGCCGAGCGCGCGCACGCCCATGTGCTCGAGCATCGGCAGCGAATCGGACAGCACCACCGGGCCGCCGAGGCGATAGAGCTTGAAGCCGAGCGCGTCGGCAGCAGCGCCGAGCGGCCGGTACAGCGCGAGCGCGAGCGGCGCGTCGCTCGTCAGCGACTCGA
>DATMGW010000286.1:0-3541 GCA_035555295.1 Caldimonas sp. | reverse complement strand
CCGGGGCAGGCGATCCGCCGCCGCGGCGAGGACGTGCGCCGCGACTCGACGGTGCTCGCGTCGGGAATGCGCCTGTCGCCGCAGGCCCTCGGCATGGCGGCGTCGGTCGGCGCGGCGTCGTTGCGCGTCGGCAGGCGGCCTCGCGTCGCCCTCTTTTCGACCGGCGACGAACTCGCTATGCCGGGTGAAGCGCTCAAGCCCGGGGCGATCTACAACTCGAACCGCTTCACCCTGCGCGGCCTGATCGAGGCGCAGGGCGGCGTCTGCGTCGACCTCGGCATCGTCCCGGACCGGCTCGACGCGACGCGCGAGACGCTCAGGCGCGCCGCCGAAGGCAACGAGCTCATCGTCACCTGCGGCGGCATGTCGGTCGGCGAGGAAGACCACATGAAGCCGGCGGTCGAGAAGGAAGGCCGCCTCGACCTGTGGCACGTCGCGATCAAGCCGGGCAAGCCGCTCGCGTTCGGCGAGGTCTTCCGCAACGACGGCTCTGCGGCCTGGTTCATCGGCCTGCCCGGCAACCCGGTCTCGGCGCTCGTCACCTTCCTGTTCGCGGTCCGGCCGGTGCTGCTGAAGCTGCAAGGGGCGAGCGAGCTCGCGCCGCGACCGATCGCGATGCGCGCAGATTTCGCCTGGCCGCGCCCCGACCGGCGGCGCGAGTTCCTGCGCGTGTGCCGCAACGGCGAAGGCGGCCTCGATCTTTTCCCGAACCAGGGCTCGGCGGTCCTCACGTCGACGATCTGGGCCGATGGTGTCGTCGACAACCCGGGTGGCGCGACGATCGCGCCGGGCGACGCGGTCCGCTACCTGCCGTTTGCCGAACTCCTGCGATGAAGCTCGAGGTCCGCTACTTCGCTTCGGTGCGCGAAGCGCTCGGCAGCGGCGAGACCGTCGAGCTTGAGGCTGCCGACATCGGCGCGCTGCGCGACGCGCTCGCCGCGCGCGGCGGGCGCCACGCCGAGGCGCTCGGTCGGCACCGCGTCCTGCGCAGCGCGAAAAACCGTGTCCTCTGCCCCGAAAGCGTCGCGCTTGGTGACGGCGACGAGGTCGGCTTCTTCCCGCCGGTCACGGGGGGCTGAGTGGCCATCGCGCGCGTCTCGATCCAGCACCAGGACTTCGACGTCGGTGCCGAGATCGCGGCGCTGCGCGCCGGTGACGGCGGCATCGGCGCGGTCGCGATCTTCGTCGGCACGGTGCGCGATCGTGGCGACGGCTCGACCGTCGCGTCGATGGAACTCGAGCACTATCCGGGGATGACGGAGGCCGCCATCGAGGCGATGATCGACGCGGCGTTCGCCCGCTTCGACATCCGCGCTGCACGCGTCATCCATCGCGTCGGCGTGCTCGCGGCGCAGGAGCAGATCGTCCTCGTCGCCGTCGCCTCATCGCATCGCGGCCCCGCCTTCCAGGCGTGCGAATTCCTGATGGACTACCTGAAGACGCAGGCGCCGTTCTGGAAGAAGGAGGTCACGGGCGCGGGTGCTCGCTGGGTCGACGCTCGCGTCGCCGACGACGCTGCGCTGGCGCGCTGGGGCATCGCTGTGACGAACGCGGAGGCGCCGCCGCCGCCGCCGCGGCCGTAGCCGTTCGCAAGGGAACTCGCGCTCGAAGAGCGGCAACCGAACGAAGGAGTGGCATGGGATCGTACGGTTTCGCTGCAGTCGGCATCGGCGCCGCGCTGGGCGCGTGGCTGCGCTGGTGGCTGGGGGCGCGACTCAACCCCGTCTTTCCGACGCTGCCGCTCGGAACGCTGACGGCCAACCTGCTGGGCGGTCTGCTCGTCGGCGTGGCTGTCGCGTACTTCGAGCGGCACCCGTACCTGGCGCCGGAGCTGAGGCTGCTGGTGATCACCGGCTTCATGGGCGGCCTGACGACGTTCTCGACGTTCTCCAGCGAAGTGGTCAGCCTGATCGGCGACGGCGAATTCTTGTGGGCGGCCGGTACGGCCGGCGCGCATTTGTTCGGGTCGTTGCTGCTCACCGGCCTGGGGATCGCGATGGTCGTGGCGCTGACGAGGGCCGCGGCGTGATTGCGCGCCACCACGGCACCAAGAGCGCCCGTCACCGTGTCGGCGTGAGTCAGGCCATTCCAGTGAGGCGGTTGTATCGGAGCCAAGGAGACGGATGATGAAAGGCACGTACCTGAAGTTCTACGTCCAGGAAAAGCGACGGCTGCACGGCATCCTGGCTTACGAGTGGATCCTCGAGAAGGCGAAGACGGCAGGCATCCACGGAGGATCGGCGTTCCGCGCGATCGCCGGCTTCGGCCGCCACGGTGTACTGCACGAGGACCGCTTCATCGAGCTTGCCGGGGATCTGCCGGTGGAGGTCGGCTTCGCGGTGACCGACGAGGAGGCCGATCGCTTCCTGGAGGCGATCCGCGACGAGCGGGTCTCGATCTTCTATCTGCGCCTGCCGGTCGAATTCGACGTCATCAACGGCGAGTTGCCGCACGTTCCGCACACCTGAGTCCGGGAACCACCGCCGACCCCGAGACGCTGGGTGCGGCAAGGGCCAGGGGACGCCCTTAGCGGATCGTGTAGCTGCGGCCCGCTTCGATGCTCAGGCTCGGCTTGCAGGTCTTTGCGCTCTTCATCATCTCGGCCGTCGTCGTGCGATAGGTGCACCATTTGATCTTCGCGAGGTCGGCCTTCGCGAACAGGACGTCGATCTCGATCGGCACGTTCTCTTCGTAGTGGCTGGCGCCGTTCTCCACGCGCAGCATGACGATCGCATCGGGATCGGCATTTGCCGGCTGCTCGGCGAGAACGAAATGCGCTTTCGCATCCGGGTTGCCGCTGACGCCCATGGCCCGTCCGGCCTGGACCGGCGCGGCGGCCACGGATGCGAGGGCGGCCAGGATCATCATCATTCTCGTTTGCAGTCCGCTCACCGTGCGATCCTTCGCGCTAACCAATGAGGCCGCAGTCTATGCCGGCGGCGGCAGGAATGACTTGAAAAGGGCACGCCGGCGCCTCACCTCCCTTCGATACCGAGGGTCTTGACATCATGCGAATCGACAAACTGACGACGACGTTCCAGCAGGCGCTCGCCGACGCGCAGAGCCTTGCCGTGACCAAGGACAACCCCTACATCGAGCCGGTGCACCTGCTCTCGGCGATGCTGGCGCAGGCCGACGGACCGAAGGCGCTGCTCTCGCGTGCCGGGGTCAATGTCGGCAAGCTGCAGGCGGCGCTCGACGCTGAAATCGCCAAGCTCCCTCAGGTGCAGGGCGGCGAGGCCGTGCAACCCGGTCGCGACCTGACGAACCTGCTCCAGGCCTCCGAGAAGGAAGCGAACAAGCGAGGCGACCAATTCATTGCCAGCGAGATGTTTCTGCTCGCTGCGGCCGACGCCAAGGGCTCGATCGGCGCGCTTCTGAAGGAGCACCAGCTGACGCGCAAGGGCCTGGAGGCGGCGATCGACGCGGTGCGCGGCGGCCAGAAGGTCGACAACGCCGAGGCCGAAGGGCAGCGCGAGGCTTTGAAGAAGTACACGCTCGACCTCACTGAGCGGGCCCGGCTCGGCAAGCTCGATCCGGT
>DATMGW010000285.1:0-2243 GCA_035555295.1 Caldimonas sp. | reverse complement strand
GCATGCCGTTCGAGGGCCGCGACGTGCTCGGGCACGTCGCGGCGCGCCAGCAGGCCGCCGTGGATCGCCGGATGCAGGGTCTTGACGCGGCCGTCGAGCATTTCCGGAAAACCGGTGTGCTCGGCCACTTCGGTCACGGCGATGCCGGCGTCGGCGAGGAGGCGGGCCGTGCCGCCGGTCGACAGGATCGTCGCGCCGAGCCTCGCCAGCTCGCGCGCGATCTCGACGACGCCGGTCTTGTCGGAGACCGAGATCAGCGCATGCATGCGGGACAGGACACCGGGCTCACTTGATGAGCTTGTGCTCGACGAGCTTGCGGCGCAGCGTGTTGCGGTTGATGCCGAGCCATTCGGCGGCGCGGCTCTGGTTGCCTTCGGCGTGCTTCATCACCGTCTCGAACAGCGGCCGCTCGACGACACGCAGGATCATGTCGTACATCGCCGTCGGAGAGACGCCGCGCAAGTCCTTGAAGTAGCCCTCCAGGCTGTCGCGGACGCATTCCTCGATGTGCTTCTTGTTTGCCATATCGCGTCTCGCATCGTCAATGTAGTTCGGCGCGCTGCGTCGGCACGGGGGCCGATGGCATCAGCGCCTGGGTATCGGCAAGAGCATCGAACCATTCGCCGACGGCGCGCAGCTGCTCGGCGCACGATTCGATGCCGTTCATCTCGGCCCGAAACGCATCGCCGCCGGGCAGGCCGCGCAGCGTCCAGCCGATGTGCTTCCTGGCGCTGCGCACGCCCGAGAAGTCGCCGTGCAGGTGGTGGTGATCCTCGATGTGCTCGAGCAGCCAGAGCTTGACGTCGGCGACGCGCGGCGGCCGCGCATCCTCGCCGGTGGCGAGGTAGTGCGCGATCTCGCCGAAGATCCACGGCCGGCCCTGCGCGGCGCGGCCGATCATGATCGCGTCGGCACCGGTCGCCGCGAACACCTCGCGCGCCTTGCGCGGCGTATCGATGTCGCCGTTGGCGACGACGGGGATGGCGACGGCGCGCTTGACTGCGGCGACCGTCTCGTACTCCGCCTGCCCCGTGTAGCCCTGCTCGCGCGTGCGCCCGTGCACCGCGACCATGGCGATGCCGGCCGATTCGGCGGCGCGGGCGATCCGCACCGCGTTCTTCTCCGCGGCGCACCAGCCGGTGCGCATCTTCAGCGTCACCGGCACGCGCTGCGGCGAGCAGACGGAGACGACAGCCTCGACGATCGCCAGCGCGAGCGCTTCGTCCTTCATCAGCGCCGAGCCGGCCCACTGGCTGCAGACCTTCTTGGCCGGGCAGCCCATGTTGATGTCGATGATCTGCGCGCCGCGCTCGACGTTGTAGGCCGCCGCCTCGGCCATCATCGCCGCGTCGGTGCCGGCGATCTGCACGGCGATCGGCTCCGCCTCGCCTTGGTGGTCGGCGCGCCGGCTCGTCTTCAGGCTGGCCCACAGGTCCTTGCGCGAAGTGACCATCTCGCTCACGGCGTAGCCGGCGCCGAGGCGCTTGCAGAGCTGCCGGAACGGCCGGTCGGTGACCCCTGCCATCGGCGCGGCGAACAAGCGGTTCGCCAGCGTGATGTGGCCGATGCGCATGGCGGGTGGGGAAAGTGGTGCTGAAAAACGAGGCAGGAGTATAGCGGCGCGAGATTGTGCCGCGCCCTCGGTGCGACCCGAATTCGCCGCTGCCGATAATCGGCCACCGATGGACGCCTGGCTCGACTGGATGATCCGCGTGCTCGCGCTCCCCGAAGTCGGCTTGAGCACGGTCTTCGTCATCGCCTTCATCGCCGCGACGCTGGTCCCGCTCGGCTCCGAGCCTGCCGTCTTCGGCCTCGTCAAGCTCAACCCCGACATGTTCTGGCCGGCGATCGCGGTCGCCACGGTCGGCGCGACGCTCGGTGGCGCGCTCACCTGGTGGATGGGCTACGGCGCCGAGCGCGCCTACGAGCACGTGACGCACAAGCGTCCCGAGGCTCGTGCGCTCGCCTGGCTGCGTCGCCATGGCGCCAGGGCCTGTTTGCTGTCGTGGCTTCCGGTCGTCGGCGATCCGCTGTGCGCCGTCGCCGGCTGGCTCGAGCTTCCGTTCTGGCCGTGCGTCGCCTACATGGCGGTCGGCAAGTTCGGGCGCTATCTCGTCATGACGGCGGCGCTGCTCTGGTTCTTTCCCGGAGCCTACACACGTTGAACGGACCCGAAGACCCGCCATGAAGACCGACGCCTACGACGAGCTTGCCCGCCACTGGACTCGCCTGCACCGGCTCGG
>DATMGW010000284.1:0-4451 GCA_035555295.1 Caldimonas sp. | reverse complement strand
GAGCCGTTCGACATCTTCAGGTTGGGTAGGCCTGTCAACGCTTCGGAGGGCTCGCGCCGAGTCGGACGGTCGACGGCCTCGCCGGAGTCGGTCGGTGGCAGATCGAGAGGCCCAGTCGATCCGAGGACCGGTCGCCGTAGCCGGGGCCCCGGCACCTACAGCGCCATCGCCGGCCGCAGCGCCATCGCGGCGCGCCAGCGCAGAAGGTTCGGGTGTTGCTCGCCGGGCTTGACGCGCACCACGCGCGCGAAGTCGACCGCGACGACGGCCGTGATGTCGGCGATGCTGAAGCGGTCGGTCGCGACCGTCGCTCGGTCGGCCAGGCGCGCGTTCAGCGCGTCGAAGAAGCGGCCCAGCCGTGCCACGCCGCGCTGCGCCAGCTCGGGAATCTGCGCATAGTCGACGGGGCCGGGCAGGGCGCGGTCCTTCATCGCCGGGCTGCTGTTGCGCAGCGCCTCGGCGATCGCCATCAGGCCTTCGAATTCGATGCGCCAGTTCCAGCCGGCGATCTCCGCCTTCTCGAGCGGCGTGATACCGAGCAGCGGCGGCTCGGGGAAGCGCGCTTCAAGGTAGGCGGCGATGGCGGCGTTGTCGGTCAGCACGTTGCCGTCTTCCAGGCGAAGCGCCGGCACCGTGCAATGCGGATTGATGGCGCGGAATTCGTCGCCCAGCTGCTCGTTCTTCGCCAGGTCGACGATCACCCGCTCGACCTCCACGCCCTTTTCCGCCAGCAGGATACGGGCGCGGCGCGGGCTCGGCGCCATGCCGTGGTCGTAGAGGGTGAGCATGGGGCGGTCTCCTTTGCTTGCTCAGCGCTGCACGTTCTGCCGCGCGCGTTCGGCGAAAGCCCGCGTCGCCTCGTCGTCCCTGAGCGCGCTTTCCACCTTGAACGGAATCTCGACGCCGCGGCGGCAGGCCGGGCGCTCCTTCATCGCGTCAAGCCAGCGCCGCAGGTGCGGCAGTCTTTCGACGCTGACTCCCGACCACTTGTACGTACGCACCCAGCACCAATGGGCGATGTCGGCGATCGAGTAGTCGCCGGCCAGCCATTCGCTCTCGCCGAGGCGCCGGTCGAGCACTTCGAACAGGCGGCGCGACTCGTGCTGGTAGCGGTCGATCGCCGGCTGGATCTTCTCGGGGAGGTAGCGGAAGAACACGTTTGCCTGGCCCATCATCGGCCCGATCCCGCCCATCTGGAACATGAGCCATTGCACGACGAGCGAGCGGCCCTTCGGGTCGGCGGGCATCAAGCGGCCGGTCTTCTCGGCCAGGTACATCAGGATGGCGCCCGACTCGAAGACCGTGAAGTCGTCGTTTCCGCGGTCGACGATGGTCGGGATTCGGCCGTTCGGGTTGAGGCGCAGGTAGGCCTCGGTCTTCTGTTCGCCCTTCGTCAGGTCGATCGCGCGAACGGTGTAGGGCAGGCCGAGCTCTTCCAGTGTCACGGAAGCCTTCCAGCCGTTCGGCGTGGGCGAGGTGTAGAGGTCGATCATCGGCGCCATCGTCTCACATGGCCGTTGCCAGCGAACGGTGTGCGATGCTCGCGGCACGCAAGGTCCTGGCCGGGAGCCACCATGAAAGACTTCGGGAACAAGGTCGCCGCAGTCACCGGCGCTGCTTCGGGAATGGGCCGCGAGCTCGCCGTCGAGCTGGCGCGTCGCGGCTGCCACCTGGCACTGTGCGACATCGATTCAGCCGGGCTGCGGGCCACGGCCGAACTCGCCGCCCAAGCGGGATCCGGCGTGCGCATCACGACGGCGCACGTCGACGTCGCGGATCGCGACGCCGTCTACGCCTGGGCCGACCGGACGGCTGAAGAACACGGCCGCGTCAACCTCGTCTTCAACAACGCCGGGGTCGCGCTCTCGACCCTGCTCGAGAAGGCGCGGCGCGAGGACTTCGAATGGATCATGGGAATCAACTTCTGGGGCGTCGTCTGGGGCACGCAGGCATTCCTGCCGCACCTGCGCGCCTCGGGCGAGGGCCACATCGTCAACACCTCCAGCCTGTTCGGGCTGATGGCCATGCCGCTGAGCGGCTGCTACAACGCCAGCAAGTTCGCGGTGCGCGGCTATACCGAAGCGCTCCGCATGGAGCTCGAGCTGGTGAAGGCGCCCGTGAGCGCGACCTGCGTGCACCCCGGTGGCGTGCGCACGGCGATCGCGCGCAGCGCCCGGCTGGACCCGAGCGGCGAGCAAATCACCGGGATCGCTCCGGAGGAGGCGCGCCGCCGCTTCGACAAGCTGCTCGACGCCACGTCGGCGCAGTCGGCGGCGCTGCAGATCCTGCGTGCCGTGCAACGCAACCGGCGGCGTGTGCTGATCGGGCGCGACGCCAGGTTCGGCGACAAGCTCGTTCGTCTGCTGGGCTCGTGGTACCAGCCGCTGGTGATGGCCCGGTCGCGACGCCTGGCCGGCGCGCGCCACTGAGCGTCGGCAGCAAGACCGCGCTAGCGCTTCAACTCGAAGCGTTGCTGCACATCGCCCGGGTCGGGGCTCTCACTCGTCATCGCGGACCTTGAACTCGCTGACGAGCTGCTGCTGCGTGTTCGGCGGCACCGGGTCGTAGTGCGAGAAGTCGATCGTGTAGCGGCCCTGGCCGCTGGTCAGCGCGTTGAGCCGGCTCTGGTAGCCGAGCAGCTCCGACATCGGCGCCTGGCCGCGCACGGTCATCGTTCCGGGCGCACCGTTGGCCGTTCCGCTGACCATGCCGCGGCGCGATGCCAGGTCGCCCGTGATGTCGCCGAGCGCCAGCGTCGGCGCCGTGATCTCGATATGGACGATCGGCTCGAGCACGATCGGCCTCGCGTCGCGTATCGCGGCGGTGAAGGCCTTGCGGCCGGCGGTGACGAAGGCGATCTCCTTGCTGTCGACGCTGTGATGCTTGCCGTCGTAGACGACGACGCGCACGTCGACCACCGGGTGGCCGGCGATGGCGCCGGTGGCGAGGACCTCGCGCACTCCTTTCTCCACCGCCGGGATGAACTGGCCCGGGATCGTGCCGCCCTTGACCTGGTCGAGGAACTCGAAGCCGCTGCCGCGCGGCAGCGGCTCGATGCGCAGGAACACCTCGCCGAACTGGCCGGCGCCGCCGCTTTGCTTCTTGTGCCGATGGTGGCCCTCGGCCGGAGCCGTGATCGTTTCGCGGTAGGCGACGCGGGGCGGCCGCGTCACGACCTCGAAGCGATAGGTCTCGCGCAGCCGCTCGAGCAGGATGCGCAGGTGCAGCTCGCCGAGCCCGTAGACGACGGTCTCGTTCGTGCCGGCCACGTGCTCGAGCCTCAGGCACGGGTCTTCGTCGACCAGCTTGGTCAGGATCTCCCACATCCGCTGCTCGTCGCCGTGCCGCTTGGGCTGGATCGCCAGTCCATGCACGGGCTTGGGAAAGGGCAGCGGCGCGAGGTGGATGTGGTCGTCCTCGGCGGCGTCGTGCAGGACCGCGTCGAAGCGGATCTCGTCGACCTTGGCGACCGCGACGATGTCGCCTGGCAGCGCCTGCGAGACCTCGACGTGGTCCTTGCCCTGGAGCATGAAGAGGCGCCCGACCTTGAAGGGCTTCCTGCCGTCGCCGATGTAGAGGAGGCTCTCTTTCGTGACCGTCCCCTGGTGGACGCGGAACACGCCGAGCCGGCCGACGAACGGATCGACGGTGACCTTGAACACGTGCGCCAGCACGTGCCGCGACGGGTCGGGCAGGGCCGCCAGCGGCTCGGCCTCCTTGCCCTCGCCGCGCAGGAACTCCGGCGGATTGGCCTCGGCCGGGTTGGGCAGCAGCTTGACGATGACGTCGAGCAGCTCGGCGATGCCGGCGCCGCTGCGCGCCGAGACGAAGCACACCGGGATCAGGTGGCCCTCGCGCAACGCCTGCTCCAGCGGCGCGTGCAGCTCCGCGGCATCGACGTCGCCGTCGTTGAGATAGCGGTCGACGAAATCGGCGTCGACTTCGACGACCTGCTCGACCAGCGTGCGGTGGGCGGCGTCGACGCTGCCGAAATCGCTGTGCCCTTCGCGGTTGTAGAAGCAATCGACGACGCGCGTGCCGCCGGCGTCGGGCAGGTTCAGCGGCAGGCATTCCTTGCCGAACGCCGCCTGGATCTGCGCCAGCACGCCGGGCAGGTCCACGCCCGGGGCGTCGATCTTGTTGACGATGATCAGGCGGTCGCGCTGCCGCGCCGCCGCGTGCTCCATCATGCGCACGGCCATCGGCTCGACGCCGATGGCCGCGTTGATGACGACCGCAGCCGTCTCCACCGCTTCGAGCGCCGGCAGGCTCTGGCCGAGGAAATCGGCTCCGCCCGGCGTATCGATGAAGTGGACACGCGTGTCGCCGCGCTTCAGGTGGAGGACGCTGGCGCTGAGCGAATGCTGCATGCGCCGCTCGAGCGGGTCGAAATCGCTGGCCGTCGTGCCGCGCTCGAGGCTGCCGGGCGTGACGATCGCTCCCGCGGCGGC
>DATMGW010000283.1:0-2344 GCA_035555295.1 Caldimonas sp. | reverse complement strand
TGATGGCCACGGCGATCCTGGCGATGCTGCCGCCGGCGCTCGTCGTCGTGCTGATGCAGAAGTGGTTCGTGAAGGGCCTCGTGGACACCGAGAAATGAAGCCCCTACGTTCACTTCGTTCACTGCCCCCCGAGGGGGCGCGGCCGCGCTTGGGGCGGGCCGGCGCCCGGCCGCCGGCCCGCGGCAACCACGCGGCTTCACGCTGATCGAATTGATGATCGTGGTCGCGCTGATCGCGATCGCGAGCGCGCTCGCGAGCCTGGCCCTGCGCGACCCGGCGGCATCGAAGCTCGAGCAGGAAGCGGCGCGCCTCGCCGCGTTGCTCGAATCGGCGCGTGCGGAGGCGCGTGCCTCGGGCCTCGCGGCGCGCTGGGAACCGCTGGCGCAGGATCCCGACGGTGCCGGCTTTCGTTTCGTCGGCTTGCCGCCGACCGACCCCTTGCCGACGCACTGGCTCGAACCGGGAACCGCGGCCCAGGTGATAGGAGCGCGCGCCGTCATCCTCGGCCCTGAACCCCTGATCGGCGAGCAGCGCATCACGCTTCGCCTGGAAGACCAGCGGCTGACGCTCGCGACCGACGGCGTTGGTCCCTTCGTCGTCGTCGCCGTCGACGGCGGCACCATTGCGCCGTGAGCGGCTCGCCGGCGCGCGGCTTCACGCTGATCGAGGTGCTGGTCGCCCTGGCCATCGTCGCCGTCACGATCGGCGCCGGAATCAAGGCTGCGGGCTCGCTCACGAACAACACGACCCGCCTCGCCGAAGTGACGGCGGCACAGTGGTGCGCCGACAACCGCCTGACCGCGCTCAAGCTCGCGCACGTCTTCCCCGACATCGGCGACAGCGACTTTAGCTGCGACGAGCTCGGCCGCACCTACGCCGGAAAGCTGGTCGTGCGGCCGACGCCGAATCCGAACTTCAGGCGCGTCGACGCCCAGGTCCTCGACGAGACCGGCGTGCCACTGCTCCTGCTGTCGACTATCCTGGGCCGATCGTGAAGCTCGTGCCGGCGTCAGGCGGCTTCACGCTCGTCGAGGTGCTCGTCGCCCTCGTCATCATGGCGATCATGTCGCTCATGGCCTGGCAAGGCGTCGACGGGATCGTGCGCACGCGCGAGGCCAGCCAGACCCGGCTCGAGCAGACCCTGCGATTGCAGACGGTCGTCCTGCAGTGGGAGCAGGACCTGGCTGCCCTGCAGGAGAGCAGCGCGGTTCCCGCGCTGACCTGCGACGGCCAGACGGTGCGCCTGACCCGCCGCACCGAGGGCGGTCTGCAGGTTGTCGCCTGGTCGCTGAGGCCCGATGGAACGGCCTCGACGTGGCAACGCTGGGCCGGGCCGGCGGTGACGACGACGACAGCGCTGCAGGACGGCTGGCTGCGAACGCAGCAGTTCCAGGGCAACGAGCCGGGCCAGTTGCGTGCCCTCGCCGGCCTCGACCAGTGGCAGGTCTACTTCTACCAGGGCAACGCCTGGAGCAACTGCCAGTCGACCGGCGACATCAATGCCGCGGCGTCGGCGCCTCCGGGCGCGACGCGCCAGGCGCTGCCTTCGGGCGTCCGTTTGATGCTCACCTTCGCTCCGGGCAGCGGCCTGGCCGGCAACCTCGTTCGCGACACGCTGATCGCGCCATGACAGACCGGCACCACCCGGAACCTGGCGGCTCCGCAGGAGCCGGCCCCTCCCTCTCGGCGGGAGGGGAGCGCAGCGGGGAGGGAGCGGCCTCGAGAACCGGCGCCCACGCCGGCGAAGCCGGCGCAGCGCTGCTCACGGCGATGATCATCGTCGCTCTCGTCGCCACCCTGGCGACGTCGATGCTCTGGCAGCAATGGCGTGCGGTCCAGGTCGAGGCCGCGGAGCGGGCGCGAGCGCAATCGGCGTGGATCCTGTCCGGTGCCCTCGACTGGGCTCGCCTGATCCTGCGCGAGGACGCGCGCAACGGCGGGACGGACCACCTGGGCGAGCCGTGGGCGGTGCCGCTCGCCGAAGCGCGCCTGTCCACCTTTCTCGCCGCCGACAAGTCGAACACCGACGACGCTCCCGACGCCTTCCTGTCCGGCGCGATCACCGACGCACAGGGCCGCTACAACGTCGCCAACCTCGTCTCCGGCGGCAAGATCGACCCGGTCGAGATGGCGGCGCTGCAACGACTGTGCGAGACGATCGGCGTCTCGGCCGACGTCGCGACGAGCATCGCGGCGGGCTTGCGCGACGCCACGCCGATCGTTCCTCCCAACCCCGCGGCGAGCGCCGCATCGGCGCCGTCGCCGGCCACGCCGCCGCCGGCGAACCCGCCACTGATGCCGCGTTCGGCGGCGCAACTGGCGTGGCTCGGCATCGACGCCGAGG
>DATMGW010000282.1:0-3680 GCA_035555295.1 Caldimonas sp. | reverse complement strand
CGCCTATTTCAAGGCGCCCGGCTATGTCGCCTTCGTCGACGCCTTGCCGCTCACCGTCTCGCAGAAGATCCAGCGCAGCGAGCTGCGCGAGCTGGCCAAGAAGCTGCCGGGAACGACGAACTGCTACGACATGCGGCAGATGAAGCGGCGGCGCAAGAAGGAGCTGAAATTGGCGGCCAGCGCGCACGGCGCGCTCGAGGCGAACGGCGACGAGAGCCCCTGACGGTGCGGCGCCGATCCTACGAAGGCGTCGCGGTCACGGTGCCGGTGACCGTGCCGTACCTGCGCTATTCGACGCACGGCGCGCACTGGTTCGTCGGCCAGGCGCTGGACGCGCTGGTCGAACGCTCCGGAATCGCCAAGGACAGGATCGACGGACTCACCGTCAGCAGCTTCTCGCTCTCGCCCGACACCGCCGTCGGCGTGACGCAGCACCTGGGTCTTTCCCCGCGCTGGCTCGACCACATCCCGACCGGCGGCGCCTCGGGCGTGATGGCGCTGCGCCGCGCCGCGCGCGCGGTGCAGGCGGGCGACGCCGACATCGTCGCCTGCGTCGGCGCTGACGCGAACCACGTCGAGTCGTTCCGGCAGATGCTGGGCGGCTTTTCCCACTTCGCGCGCGACGCGAGCTACCCGTACGGCTCGGGCGGACCGAACTCGATCTTCGCCTTCATCACGGCGAGCTACATGCGCAACTATGGCGCGACGCGCGAAGACTTCGGCCGCATCTGCGTCGCGCAGCGCGCCAACGCGCTGAAGAATCCGAACGCGATGTTCAAGGTGCCGCTGACGCTCGGGGCCTACCTGAGCGCGCGGCCGATCGCCGACCCGATCCATCTCTACGATTGCGTGATGCCGTGCGCCGGCGCCGAAGCCTTTCTCGTGATGAGCGAGGAGCGGGCGCGCGACCTGGGCCTCGCGCACGTGCTCGTTCGCGGCGCGATCGAGCGGCACAACGCCTACTCGGACGATCCGGTGCTGCTGCGCGGCGGCTGGCTGATGGACCGCGACGAGCTCTACGCGCAGGCGGGAGTTCGCCCCGAGGCGATCGACCTCGTCCAGACCTACGACGACTACCCCGTCGTCGTCATGCTGCAGTTCGAGGACCTGGGGTTTTGCGAGAAGGGCGAAGGGCCGGCCTTCGTTCGCGCGAAGACGCTCACGCACGACGGCGACTTTCCGAACAACACGAGCGGCGGCCAGCTCTCGGCCGGCCAGGCCGGCTGCGCCGGCGGCTTTCTCGGTATGACCGAGACGATCCGCCAGCTCAGCGGCGAGGCCGGCGGCCGCACAGTGGCCGACGCGAAGCTCGGCCTCGTCGGCGGCTTCGGCATGGTCACGTACGACCGGTGCCTGTGCACCGGCGCCGTCATCCTCGGGAAGTCGTCATGACGCGGGCAGCCCTCACCCCGACCCTCTCCCGCGCGCGAGAGAGGGAGTGCCGTGTTCGACCCCCTCTCCCGCTCGCGGGAGAGGGCTGGGGTGAGGGCGGTGGGGTCGCGACATGACCATGCCGCTCATGAAGCCGCGCAAAAAGAACCCTGTCTTGCGAACGCGGCAGATGAACCTGCCGCCGTGGGCGCGCGGCCGCACGGCGCTCGGCATGACTGCGGCCGCCGCCGAAGGCCGCTTCGAGCTGCAGGTGTGCCGGCGCTGCCAGGCCGTGCAGTACCCGCCGCGCGATGCCTGCCACCGCTGCCTGTCGCCCGAGCTGAAGTGGACGCCGCAGACGGGCGAAGGCGATTTGCTCAGCGAGACGGTGCTGCATCACAGCAACGACCCGTTCTACCGCGAGCGGCTGCCGTGGCGGCTCGGCCTCGTGCACCTCGCCGCCGGGCCGACGGTGATCGTGCACCTGCACGGCGACGTCCCCGCGCCGCCGCCGTGGGCCGGCGCCGGTCGCGCGGCGCAACAAAAGCAGGTGCGCGTCCGTGTCGGCGCGCGCCTCGACCGCGCCGGCGCCGCGGTGCTGATCGGATTTCCGCCCGAGGAGACAGCGAACATGGCCGACGACAAGATGCTGCGCGAGATGACCAGCGACCCGAAGTTCCGCAAGATCCTCGTCACCGACGGCAAGACCGAGGTCGGCCAGGCGCTCGTCAAGGCGCTGGTGAAGGCCGGCGCCGAGATCGTCTGGGTCGGCCACGCCGAGCCGTGGATCAAGCTGCCCGGCCTCGACGGCATCACCGCGCTGCCGCAGGTGACCCTCGTGCCGCTCGACCTGACCAACGGACGATCGGTCACCGAGCTCGCCGGCGAGATCGGCGGCAAGGTCGACATCGTCGTCAACAACGCCGAGCTGCACCGCGCCTTCGGCATCGCCGCGCGGCACGGCACCGACGTGGCCCGGGCCGAGATGGACATCAACTATTTCGGGTTGCTCCGCCTGGCGCAGGAGTTCGGCCCGGCGCTGAAGGGGCGCTCGGCCGACGGGACGACGCACGCCGCGGCCTGGGTCAACCTGCTCTCGATCTACGCGCTCTCGAACTTTCCGCCGCACGGCACCTTCTCGGCATCGAAAGCGGCGGCGCACTCGCTCGCGCAATGCCTGCGCGCCGAGATGCGCGCGAGCGGAATCCGTGTGATCAACGTCTTCCCCGGGCCGATCGACGACGAGTGGAACCAGAACCTGCCGCCGCCGAAGGTCGCACCCGCGGCGCTGGCGAGCGCGATCGTCAAGGCGCTGCGCGAGGGCATCGAGGACGTCTACCCGGGCGACGTGGCGCAGGAGTGGGTCGAGCGCTGGCGCGAGAACCCGAAGGTGCTGGAGAGGGAGCTGGCGGCGGGCGCGTAGCAACGCCCAGTGACGCGCCGTTCGTCGATCAACAAGGATTCGGTGGAGGCAACGGCCCGGCCGCGCGCGGCAGCAGCACCGGTCCGACGGCGACGTGCCCGTCGACGTCGTGCAATTCGACCGTCAGCGCGCCGCCACCGGCCACCGGTACGGTGGACAGGGCGGCCAGCACGTCGAAGCCGTTGCCGCCGATCTGGTAGCTGCCGAAGAAGCCCTGCACGCCGGCCGTGCCGCTGCCGAATTCACCGCTGAAGTGCAGCCGCAGGCACGAGGCGTCGAGCGTGGCGAGGTTGCCGTTCACCTGGAGAACAACCTGGCCGGCGGCATCGACGAACTGCACCGGCAGCGTGCCTACTGCCACCGGGCCGGCCGGTGTGGACGGGCAGGCCAGCTGGGCGGCAACGGTGCCGCCGCACACCGGTGCCGCGCTGACACCGAACGCCTCGAAGGCCGCGTCGCCGGTGCCGGTACCGCCCACTCCCGGGCCACAGCCCGCGAAGAGGAGCGCCCCGAGCATCCACAAGGGGGCCAGCCAGGTTCGCCGAAGTTTGGATCTCACCGTTCAGCTCCTTCGGTGCTGTAGAAGTAGACGCCGAATCGCACGCGCTGGCCGGGGCCCGTCGCGTTCGCGTGGGCGGCATCGGCATCGCTGCACGCCTGTGCCTCGGCCAGCACCGGCGGCAGCGCTTTCGTCCAGGCCTGCTTGGCGGCTCGCTGCAGGCGCTGCACCGACTCGGGCGTGATGCGGTCGACGTACATCGCCTGCTCGAGAAAGTTGGCCTCGCCCTGGAGATTCGCCGACGCCGCGGCAGCATGGTCGGCCAGGTTGGCGGCGAACAACTGGGACATCTCGGCAAAGCCCTGGCGCGGCGTGAAGCCGCCCGCC
>DATMGW010000281.1:0-6246 GCA_035555295.1 Caldimonas sp. | reverse complement strand
CCTACTGCAGCCGCTTCATGACCTTGTGGCCGGGCGACCTGATCTCGACGGGAACGCCTCCCGGCGTCGGCTTGGGAATGAAGCCGCCGAGCTTCCTGAAGGCCGGCGACGAGCTGCACCTGGGCATCGCCGGCCTGGGCGAGCAGCGCCAGAAGGTGCACGCCTGGGACCCGAAGCTGATCGACGACTGATGAAGATGCCGTGACCGATCCGCTGGTCATCCGCATCCACGCGAACGACGACGTCGTCATCGCGCGCCGGCAGCTGGTCGGCGGCACGCGCATCGAAAGCGAAGGCATCACCGTCGCCGGGCTCGTTCCGCCGGGGCACAAGATCGCGACGCGGGCCATTTGCCAGGGCGAGCCGGTGCGCCGCTACGACCAGATCATCGGCAGCGCGAAGCAGCCGATCGCTCCCGGCCAGCACGTCCACACGCACAACCTCGAGTTCTCGTCGTTCGCGCGCGACTACGCCGCCGCGAGCGGCGCGCGGCCGACCGCCTACGCGGCCGAGCCGGCGAGCTTCGACGGCATCGTCCGCGCCGACGGCCGCGTCGCGACGCGCAACTACATCGGCATCCTCACGTCGGTGAACTGCTCGGCGACGGTGGCGCGGGCGATCGCCGATCACTTCCGCCGCGACTGGAACCCGAGGGCGCTCGAGCGCTACGGCAACGTCGACGGCGTGATCGCCCTGACGCACGGTGCCGGCTGCGCGACCGACAGCGACGGCGAGCCGCTGCAAGTGCTGCGGCGAACCCTCGGCGGCTACGCGCGGCATCCGAATTTCGCGGCGGTGATGGTCGTCGGTCTCGGCTGCGAGACGAACCAGATCGACGGCATGCTCGACCAGGAGAGTCTGGCCACCGGCGCGCAGCTGCACGCCTTCAACATCCAGGACACCGGCGGCACGAAGAAGACGGTGGCGCACGGCGTCGAGCTCGCCGAGTGGCTACTCGAGGAAGCGAACCGCGTGCAGCGCCGGCCGGTGCCGGCGAGCCACATCACGGTCGGGCTGCAATGCGGCGGCTCCGACGGCTACTCGGGGATCAGCGCCAACCCGGCGCTCGGCGCCGCCGTCGACCGCCTGGTCCGCCACGGCGGCACCGCCATCCTTTCGGAGACGCCCGAGATCTACGGCGGCGAGCACCTGCTGACGCGGCGCGCCGCCTCGCCCGAGGTCGCCGAGAAGCTGCTGGCGCGGATCCGCTGGTGGGAGCGCTATTGCGAGCGCAACGACGCCGAAATGGACAACAACCCTTCGGCCGGCAACAAGGCCGGCGGCCTGACGACGATCCTCGAGAAGAGCCTGGGCGCGATCGCCAAGAGCGGAACGACGAACCTCGTCGACGTCTTCGAGTACGCGCAGCCGGTGCGCAGCAAGGGCCTCGTCTTCATGGACACGCCGGGCTACGACCCGGTCTCGGCGACCGGCCAGGTCGCCGGCGGCGCCAACCTGATCTGCTTCACGACCGGCCGCGGCTCGGCCTACGGCTGCGCGCCCTCGCCCTCGCTCAAGCTCTCGACCAACACCGCGCTCTGGCAGAAGCAGGAAGACGACATCGACATCAACTGCGGCGACGTGATCGACGGCGGCGCGAGCATCGACGCGATGGGCGAGCGCATCTTTGCCCTCATGCTCGAAACGGCATCGGGGCGCAAGACGAAAAGCGAACGACACGGCTACGGCCAGAACGAGTTCGTACCCTGGGCGCTGGGTGCGGTGATGTGAGCTGAGCGACGCATCTCGCTCGAGGCCGCTCGATGCGCCTGCCCAAGACTTTCAGGCCCTGGCGCCTCTTACCCGCCTATGCCGTCAGTGGCATCGAGGTCGCTCTCGGCATCGGCTGCATCCAGCTTCTCGCCCAGGCCCTGGCCGGCTCGCACGTTGCGGCGCTAATGGTGAGCGGCGCCGCGTGCGCGAGCATCGCCGACGTGCCGAACACGCCGCTGCGGACCTGGCGCAGGGTCAGCGCCGCCGCCGTGCTCAGTGCCGCGGCGGCGCTCGTCGTCGACGTGCTGAAGCCTCATCCGCTGCTGCTCGGCGTGGCGGTCGGCGCCATCGGCTTCCTCGGCATGATGGCGCTCGCCTGGGGGCCGCGCGCCGGTGCCGTCTCCTTCACGCCGATCCTCTCGATGATCTTCTCGATGGCGGTGCCGGCGACGGACCATCCGCTCGCGGTCGCGGGCTGGAGCGCGTGCGGCGGTTTCGCCTTCCTTGCCTGGGCGGCGATGGCGAGCGTCGTCTGCCAGCAGCGCTACCGCAGCCTCGCGCTCGTCGCCACGCTGCAGGCAGCGGCCCAGCTGTTTCGCTCGCGCGCCGACGTCCTCGCCGCAGCGCAGCCCGAGTCCGGCCAGGCGGCGCCGATGCGCGCCTGGATCAGCGGCGAGGCGCAGCTCGCCGATCGCCTCCAGGCAGCGCGCGACATGCTCTTTGCCGCGCCGCAAAGCCCGCGCTGGTGCCGCGATGTCGCGATCCTGCTGCGCGTCATCGACTTGCGCGATGTGTTGCTGGCGAGCCGGCTCGACGCCGACCTGCTGCGCAAGGATGCGGCGGGCCGGGCGATCCTCGATCGCATCGCCGCGGCGATGCGCGCCTTCGGCGACCGGCTCGAGCTCTTCGCCGAGCATGTGCGCGACGACACGATCCCGGCCGCGCATGCGCCGCCGCCGCTCGACGTCGAGGCCGCGCTCGACGACCTCCCGATCGGCGCCGACGACGTTCGCACGCGCCTCTTCCCGTCGATGCTCAACCGCCTGCGCCGGCTCGCCGGCGACGTGAACCGGGTCCATCGCCTGCTGCAGGGCGAGACGGAGGCGTTGCCGCTGACGCGCGCGCAGCTGCAGCGGTTCGTCGCCCCGGACGGGTGGCCCTTGCGTGCCTTGCGCCCGCACTGGCGTCGCGACTCGCTGGTGCTGCGCCACGCCGTCCGCATGGGCTTGGCCGTGGCGGCAGCCTACTACCTCGCGCTCGCCCTGCCGTGGGCCGCGCATCCGTACTGGCTCGTCCTCAGCGTCGCCGTCGTCCTGCGCGGCAGCCTGGGCGAAACGCTGGCGCGTCGCAACGCCCGCGTGTTGGGCACCGTCCTCGGCTGCCTCGTCGTCGTCGTCCTCGCGCGCGTGCCGTCGGCCGCCTTCCAGAGCAGCATCTTCCTTGTCGCCCTCGGCACCGCGCACAGCTTCGTGCTGCAGCGCTACTGGGTCACCGCGACCGCGGCCAGCGTGATGGCGCTGCTGCAATCACACCTCGTCAACCCGAGCGGCGGCTTTGCCATCGCGGAGCGCGTCGCCGACACTTTTCTCGGCGCGCTGCTCGCCTGGTGCTTCAGCTACGTGCTGCCTTCGTGGGAGCGGCGCAGCGTGCCGGAAGCGATCGCGCGGCTGCTACGCGATCTGCAGGACTACGCGGCGCACTCGCTGGGCGCGGCCTCGGGCGACCCGGTCGAAGAGCGCCTGGCCCGGCGCAAGGCCTACGACGCTCTGGCTGCCCTGGCGGCTGCGCTGCAGCGCAGCCGTGTCGAGCCGAAGGGCGTGCGCCTGCCGGCCGCTCAGATCGCCACGCTGCTCGACCACGGCGAGCGCCTGATGGCACACCTTTCGATGGTCCGCCTGACGCTGGCACGATTGAAGAGCGAGCAGACGGTGTCGGCGCAGGTCGATGCGGCAATCGCCGAAAGCGCGGCCTCGCTCGACGCGAAGCTCGACCTGAAGAAGGCCGCGGCCGACGAAACCGTGGACGAGGCGGACGTCGCGGACGAGCTCGAGCAGCTGCCGGAGCGCCCGGCCGCGCACGACCTGATGCCGTGGCTGTCGCGCCGCCTGGCGCTGCTGGTCGGCGAGGCAGCGCGGATCCGCGGCGCGGCGCAGGCGGGGCTCGCCGACTGAGCCGAGGCGCATGCGCCGCCCGGATGGGCTCGCGCCGCTCAGGGCTTTTGCGCCAGCCGCTTCAGCATCGCCATGATCGCTTTCATCTGCGGGCTCGACCGGTACGCATAGTCCGGCCCGGTGTAGCCCCACCAGTCCCAGCAGCCGTTCGGGTTCGACGCCAGCGCCGCGTTGTCGATCTGCGGATAGAGGACGAGCATGGCGTTGCTGTCGGCCCATCGGTTGTAGCCGGTCTCGGTCGCGAACCGGTCGCCGACCGAATCGGCCGACTGCAGGCAGCCGTGCAATGCCACGTGCACCTTGCAGCGGGATCCTGCGGATTCGCAAGCGCGCGGCACGTACAGGTACGCGGTGCTCGCCATGCCGGTCGCGCTCGCCGGCGCGAAGGGACGTTGGTCGAAGCTCGCGAGCTGCCCGCCCGGTGCGCTCGCGGGTGCGTGCAGCGTCCCGCCGTAGACGTGTTGCAGGATCGCACCGGCCTGGTCGTAGCCGCTGCCGTCGACACTGCAGTGGCTGATGTAGGGAGCCGCGTTCGCCGCGCAGTCGTTGCCTGCAGCGGGAGTGATCAGTGCATGGCCGGCCGGCACGCTGTTGACGTAGACCAGGCGCGGACCGGTGACGCCGACCCGCTTGAAGAATTCCACCGTGGCGTCGACGGCCGGCGGCAGGACGATGCTGTCCTTCGTTCCGCCGAAGACGTAAACGCGGCGCTTCTTCAGGTACACGAGCGAGTCGATCTCGTGGGCGACGGCGGCGGCCTTCGCGGCGCCGACCATGCCCGACGGGTCGGGCGGGGCGAGCGGCACCTGGCCCATGCAGATGCCCGCGAAGTAGACGTTGTTGTCGGCGCAGTAGTACGGCCCTCCGGCGACGATGCCGGCGCCGATGAAGGTCGCCGAGTGCGCCACCTGCAGCTGCACCGCCATGAAGGCGCCGGAAGACAGGCCCGAGACCGTCGCGTGCCTGGAGTCCGCCCCGTAGCCTTGCAGCGCCGGCGCCGCGCCATGCGCCGCTGCGCTCCCGAATGCGGCCAGCACCAGGGCTGCAACTTCCGCCCATCGGCCCGGCGCCTGCATCTTTCTGGACATGTGCACCTCCTTGGAACCCTCGATCATGCTTGTCGCGGAAAGCACGCTTGGGGCCAGCGCCGCTTCGAGCGAGCGCTTCGGTCTATGCTCGCGCCGCGCGACCCCGTCGCGAAGGAGGGCGGATGAGCGACGACCTGAAGGAAGTGCTGTCGTGGAGTTGGTGAGGATCGCATGCGTCGCGGGTGGCGCGAAGCGCAACGGACCACTGAGATGGCCGGCGCGCCACGCACGCTGATCCGTGGCGCCAGCGTCGTCACGATGGACGCGCAGGGCGACCTGGCGCAGGGCGACATCCTCGTCGGCGGCGACACGATCGTCGCGATCGCGCCGTCCTTGCAGGTCGACGACTGCCACGTGATCGGGGCGGCGGGCTTCATCGCCGTCCCCGGCTTCGTCAACGCGCACATGCACACCTGGCAGACGGCGCTGCGCGGCGTCGCCGCGAACTGGACCTTGCTCGAGTACTTCGCGAAGATGCACGCCGGCCTGGCCACGCTGTTCGAGCCCGAAGACCTGCACATCGCGACGCTCGCCGGCGCCTTGAACCAGATCAACTGCGGCACGACGTCGCTGGTCGACTGGTGCCACAACAACCGCACTCCCGAACACAACGATGCGGCCATCGACGGCCTCCTGCAGTCGGGCATCCGCGCGACCTTCCTGCACGGCACGCCCAAGCCCGAGCCGAAGCCCGGCGAGCGACCGTTCTGGGAAGTACCGCATCCGCGCGCCGAGCTCGAACGCCTGCTGGCGCGCCATCGCGGCAATCCGCTGCTCGACGTCGGCGCCGCCGTGCTCGGCCCGCACTACTCGACGCTCGAGGTCGCGCTGCACGACTTCCGCATGGCGCGTGAGCTCGGCGTCATCGCCTCGCTGCACCAGGGCGGCGGCGCCGCGCGCACGCCCGGAGGCTGGGACCGGCTCGAGGCCGAAGGCCTGCTCGGCCCGAACGTCAACATCGTGCACGGACACGCCTTGAGCGACGCCCAGCTCGAACGCTTCTGTACGCTCGGCATGAGCTTTTCAGCCACCCCGGAATGCGAGATGTCGCAAGGACACGGACATCCGATCACCGGGCGGCTGCGCGCCTTCGGCCGCGCGCCTTCGCTCGGCGCCGACCTGGAGAGCGTGCTGAGCGGCGACATGATCACGCAGGCGCGCGTCGCCCTCGGCATGCAGCGCTCGCTCGACAATGCGGCCTATCGCGAAGCGCACGGCACGATCCCGCCAACCTCGACGGTAACGACGCGCGAGGCGCTGGCGTGGATCACCAT
>DATMGW010000280.1:0-3159 GCA_035555295.1 Caldimonas sp. | reverse complement strand
GTTGTTGGCGACGCCGTGGTTGAAGTACACGCTGCCCTTGTAGCCACGCTCGACGAGGCCCCGCGCCGGCAGCACGGCCGGCGTTCCCGAGGCGCCGATGACGATCATGTCCGGGTTGGCGGCGACGAGCTTGACGACCTGGGCCGTGACGCTGGTGTCGCGCGGCGCGAAGCGCTCGCTGGCGACGATCCGGATGTGCCGCGCCTCGGCGAACTTCTCGAACTCGGCGTAGAAGGCCTCGCCGAGGGCGTCGTTGAAGCCGATGTAGCCCATGGTCCGGATACCGCGCCGCGCCGCGTGCTCGAGGATGGCGAGCACCATCATCGTGTCGGTCTGCGGCGTCTTGAACATCCACGCCTTCTTCGCGCTCATCGGCTCGATGATCCGCGCCGACGAGGCGAGCGAGATCACCGGCGTTTCGCCATCGGCGACGACGTCGATCATCGCCAGCGTGTTCGGCGTCGTCGTCGAGCCGATGATGACGTCGACCTTGCTTTCGCTGATGAGCTTCCTGGTGTTGACGACGGCGGCGCTCGAATCGCTGGCGTCGTCGAGGACGATGTACTCGATCGTCTGCCCGGCGATGGTCTTCGGCAGCAGCGCGATCGTGTTCTTCTCCGGAATGCCGAGCGAGACGGCCGGCCCGGTCGTCGACAGCGTCACGCCGACCTTGACCTGCGCCGCAGCCGGCAGCGACAGCGCCGCGGCGACGGCGAAGAGGGAAAGGAGCGCGCCGAGGTGGCTGCGATGCATGGTGAGGTCTCCTCTCAGATAGCTGTTGTCGATCGACGAGGCAAGAGCACGGCCGGCAGCCGCACGTGGCCGCGAAAGCGGGCGCGCCGGCTGCGCACCGGCCGTCCGGCCAGGGCGTAATCGGGGAAGCGCGCGACGAAACGGCCGATCGCGATTCTCGCCTCGAGCCGGCCGAGGCCCATGCCGACGCATTGGTGGATTCCCGAGCCGAAGGCGACGTGCCGGTTCGGATGGCGCGCGATGTCGAGGCGATCGGGGTCGGCGAAGGCGGCCGGGTCGCGGTTCGCCGCACCGATGCACAGCGTCACCTGCGTGTGCGGCGCGATCGCCTGGCCGCCGATCTCGCCGGCGCTGCGGGCGATGCGATTGCCGAGCTGGTTCGAGCTTTCGATGCGCAGGAATTCCTCGACGGCGCTGTTCGTCAGCTCGGGATTCGCCAGCAGGCGCGCCCTTTCGCCAGGCCATTCGGCGAGCAGGCGCAGCCCGTTGCCGATCAAGTTGGTCGTCGTCTCGTGGCCGGCGTTGAGGAGAAAGATGCAGTTGTGGAGCAGTTCCTTGGCGGTCAGCTTCGCGCCGTCGGCCTCGCCTTCGATCAGGCGCGTCAGCACGTCGGTCTCCGGGTCGCCGGGTGCGGCGCGGCGCCGTTCGACCAGGCCTTCCAGGTAGACGAGCATGTCGCGAACGGCGCCGTTGCCGAGCGCGTGCTGGTCGGGCGTCAGCACCGGCTCGAGCGCGCCGAGGATGGCGAGCGACCAGCCGCGCAAAGGCCCGCGCTCGTCGCGCGGAACGCCGAGCAGGTTGCCGATCACCTCGACGGGGATGGCGCCGCAGAACGCCTCGATCAGGTCGATCTCGGCGCCCTCGCCTGCGCCCGCCATCGCATCGAGCAGCGTATCGACGAGGCCGACCAGGCGCGCCTCCATCGCCGCGATGTGCTTCGGCGTCAACGCGCCGGCGATGAGGCGGCGCACCCGCGTGTGCAGCGGCGGGTCGTTGAAGACAAGGCTCGTCGTGTGGTGCTCGAAGAGCGGCGTCGCGCCGTACTTCGGGAAGAACTCCTCGTGCTTGTCGGAGCTGAAGGCCGCGACGTCCTTGTAGACGGCGACGATGTCGGCGTGGCGCGTCAGGAAGACGCTGCCGTCGGGCATGCGCCTGACCGGCTCGTTCTCGCGCAGCGCCCGGTAGGTTGGAAAGGGATCGTCGTAGAAGGAGTCGGGCAGGCGCTTCAGGTCGAAGCCCGCGGCGAGCGCGGCAGCGTCGGCGCTCACGACGCCTCCTTCGCCGCGAGCTCGCGCCACACGGCGACCAGCACGGCGAGCAGCGTCGGGCCGAGGAAGAGGCCGACGATGCCGAAGGTCTCGAGCCCGCCGACGATCCCGAGCAGGGCGAGGACGAGCGGCAGCTTCGTCGCACCGGCCATGAACAGCGGGCGGACGAAATGGTCGGCGACGAAGATCACCACCACTCCGAAAGCGCCGAGCCAGAGCGCCGTCACCGTCGCTCCGGCGGCGACGAGATAGAGGACGACGCCGGCGATGACGAGGACCGCGCCGAACGGCACCATGCCGAGCAGCCCGGTGGCGAGACCCCAGGCGGCGGGATGCGGGACGTCGGCGGCGATGTAGGCGATTCCCATCACGACGGCGACCCCGGCGCCGACCATCACGAGCCCGTTGACGGCGCCGCGCACCGCCTCGATCGCGAGATCGCGCGTCCGCGCCCCCGCCGTGCCGACGTAGCGCGCGAGCACGGCGTCGATCTGCGCCGCCAACGCGTCGCCCCCAAGATAGAGAAAGAAGAGCACGGCGATGCAGAAGAACAGGCCCATCGCGTGGTGGCCGGCGATCGCGATCAGCGTGCGACCGGTCGTGATGCTGAGTTCGCCGGCCAGCGAATGCAGGTAGCCGACTAGCGCGCCGGGCTCGCCGAGCGTCGCGTCCCACTGGCGCTGCGCCCATTCGCCGATACCGGGCAACGCGGCGAGCCACCCGGGAGCCGGCAGCCCCGCCTCCTCGCTCGACGACCACAGATGGATCAGCGCCGGAATCTCGCGCAGGCCGCGATAGAAAAGGTAGCCGAGGGGAATGAACAGGAAGAGCACGACTGCGCCGGTGAGGAGGACGGCGCTGAAGGCCTCGGCGCGCCGGCCGAGGCGCCGGCGCAGCCGCTCGTGCAGCGGCCAGGTCGCGACGGCGACGAGGCCCGCCCAGGCGATCGGCGCAAGCAGGCCGCGCAGCAGATACGCGCACGCCGCGAAGACGGCGAGGACGGCGGCGGTCCGGACGGTTTGCTGTTTCATGCGCGTCGCGGAGCGAAGGGTACGCGAAGCGACGCGCCGCCCGTTTTTGCAGGCAGCCGGCGGCGCAGGAGATCAGCATCGATTTTCGAGTGGCTCGACAGGCGGAC
>DATMGW010000279.1:0-3154 GCA_035555295.1 Caldimonas sp. | reverse complement strand
ACGGTCGAACGCTGTGGACGATGCGCCCCGGGCAGATGCGCCAGATCAACGCCATGCGCCCGGACGGGGCGCAGGAGGAGCCCGGCATGCGGATCCCGCCGCCCTGGCCGATGCTGCCTCCATGGCTGCCGCGCGGTACCGGGTTGGTCGTGATCCTGGTCGTCCTCTTCATCGCCGTCGCCGCGGGCGCCTTTCCGGTCGTGCGCCGGCTGACGCGCCGCCTCGAGGAGCTCAAGCGCGGAGTCGAACAGTTCGGCAGCGGCCAGCTCGGCCATCGCGTCGTCGTCTCGGGCCGCGACGAGGTCGCCGCCGTCGCCTCGAGCTTCAACGTCGCGGCGGCGCGCGTCGAGGCGCTCGTGCAGTCGCACCGGTCGCTGCTCGCCAACGCCAGCCACGAGCTGCGCTCGCCGCTGGCGCGAATGAAGATGGCCGTCTCGATGCTCGCCGACGCCGAACCAGCGCAGCGCGACAAGCTGAAGTGCGAGATCGACCGCAACGTCGCCGAGCTCGATGCCCTCGTCGAGGAGGTCCTGCTCGCCAGCCGGCTCGACGGCGCGCAGGAGCCGCTGCATCGTGACAAGGTCGACCTGCTCGGCGTCGCCGCCGAGGAAGCGGCGCGCGTCGATGCGAGCGTCGAATCGGCGGGTCAGGTGTTCGTCGCCGGCGACGAGCGGCTGCTCCGGCGTGCCCTGCGCAACCTGCTCGAGAACGCGCGTCGCTACGGCGGCGGCGAAGTGATGGTGACGCTGCGCGCGCCGGCAAACCCTTCGGAGGCGGTGCAGGTGCGCGTCTGCGATCGCGGCACCGGCGTTCCCGCAGCGATGCGCGAGCGCATCTTCGAGCCGTTCTTTCGCTTGCCCGGCCATGCCGAGCAGGCCGGCGGAGTCGGCCTGGGGCTGTCGCTCGTCAAGCAGATCGCCGAGCGGCACGGCGGCCGGGTTCGCTGCGAGGAACGCGAAGGCGGCGGCAGCTGCTTCACGATCGAGCTGCCGGCAGGCTGAAGACGGCAGCGCGCCGGTCGCGGTGCAGCTTCCAGGCGAGAAAGCCCGACATGCCGACCCCGGCCACCGCGAGGCCGGCGGTCGACATCGACCAGAAGCCGCGCACGCCGCGCATCCACTCCGGGCTCAGGCCCGTCAGGTCGAACGCCGCGACGTAGCCGCCGCCGAGGCCGATGCCCCAGACGGCGATGACATAGATGACGAGCGGCACGGTGGCGATGCGGTAGGCGCGCAGGACGAACGCGGAGATCGTCTGCGCCGCGTCGGCGATGTGAAAGAGCGCGACCCACGCCAGCAGCGGCAAGGCCGCGGCGACGATCACGGCGTTGCCGGTATAGAGGCCGACGATCGTCTCGCGCAGGAAGTACACGGCGCTGCCGAGTGCGGCGGCGATGAGCACGCCGATCTCGAGGCCGGCCCAGCCGATGCGGCGCGCGTCGCCGGCGTCGCCGGCGCCGATCCTTTGCGCGACCAGCACGCTCGACGCGTTGGCGATCGCCAGCGGCAGCATGAACATCATCGAGACCATGTTGACGGCGATCTGGTGCCCGGCGACGACGGTCGCGCCGATCCGCGAGACGAAGAACGCCATGAAGGTGAAGCCCGTCACCTCGATCAGGATCGACAGGCCCATCGGCACGCCGAGGCGCAGCAGCGCCGCCAGGCTCCTGTGGTTCGGCGGGCTGAGGCCGCGGCCGAAGCCGAAGCGGGCATAGAACGGATCGCGGCGCAGCAGCGTCACGGCGGCGAGCAGCTGGCACCACATGACGATGGCCGTCGCGATGCCGCAGCCGGGCGCGCCGATCGCGTCGACGCGCCACTCGCCCAGGGGAGTCGACCGGGCGAAGCCGAAGACGAGCAAGGCGTTGATGGGGATCTTCAGGGCGAGCCCGCCGAGCTGCAGCGCCATCACCGCCTTCGGCCTGGACACGGCGACGTTGAAGCCGCGGTAGGCGGTGAAGACGAGCGCCGGCGGCAGCGCGAAGGCGAGGCCGCGCAGGTAGGCCTCGACCTTGGCGGCGACCGCACCCTCGGCGTGGGCCAGCGCGAGAAAGGGCTGGGGGAAGAGCAGCAGGGCGCAGCCGAGGACGGAAAGCGCCAGCGCGAGCCACGTCGCCTGCTCCGCTTCGTGGCCGCTTTCGCGCAGCTTGCCGGCGCCGAACAGCTGGCCGGCGATCGGACCGACCGCCAGGACGACGCCCATCAGGCCGACGAAGACCGAGATGTAGGCCGCTGCACCGATGGCGAGAGCGGCGAGGTCGAGCGCCGAAGCGCGCGCGACCATCACCGTGTCGACGGTGCTGAACGCGAGCACGGCGACCTGGCCGACGAAGACGGGCCAGGCGAGCGGGGCGATGCGTCGCGCGCTCTGGGCGAGGCTTTGCCGCGTCATGCCGACGCGGCGGGCTCAGGCTGCGGCTCAGGCGTCGATCCGGGCGTCGTCTCGCGCGAGCGCTCGGCATAGCGGTTGAAGCGCCATGCCGTCCCTTCGTTCGTGATGCGCCGCCAAGTGGAGCGCTTCTCGGCCGGCGTCATCTGCGTCCAGCGCTGCACTTCGTCGAAGGTGCGGCCGCAGCCCTTGCAGATCGCGTCGCCCTGGCTGGTCGAGCAGATCGCGATGCAGGGCGCGTCGGGCGTGCTGGCATACCAGGCGAGCCAGGCGGCGCGGGCCGCCGCCGGCATCGAGTCCTCGTCGCATTCGGCCTCGTGGTAGTAGACCATCAGCGCGTAGGTCTCGGCGAGCGCGAGCACCTCGGCGCAGGCGGTGACGCCGTCGAACGACGGCTTCCTGGCGCGCCACCAGTTGATGGCCGATTCGATGTCGGTGATGTGCAGGGCGGCCACGGTATTCGCCGCGGAAAGGACGACGAGGATAGCAGCCGCCCGCCGCGGCGAAGTCGCCCCGCGGAGTCGTTCAGCGACGCGCGCGAAGCTACTGCGTCGCGCTGCTCGCGCTGGGCGCCGGCGGCTGGATCACGACGAGCGCTCCGGGCGTCGTCGTCGTCGTTTCCTTCAGCACGCCGCCGCCGGCGACGCTACCCGAGGTCGTGACGCGCTGGGTCGGCGAGGCCGGACCCTGGACGCGCGCCAGGCAGTCGGCGCGGTCCTTGCTCGGCAGGAGGTTGCAGCGCTCGGTGGCGTTGGCCTGTGGC
>DATMGW010000278.1:0-5749 GCA_035555295.1 Caldimonas sp. | reverse complement strand
CCGCTTGCTTCGGCAGCGGAACGAGATGCGGCGCGCCGTTCAGCTTCTCGCGAAGCTCGCGCTTCATTCGCCTGGCGGGTACGGTCCACAGCGCCGCATCCAGGTCGATCTCACTCCAATCACCGGCGCGCAGTTCGCCGGGCCGCAGCAGGAGCATGGGCGTCAATTTCAGGGCGGCGCGGACGACGTGCGTCGCCGCGTAGGCATCGCTGGCGCGCAAGAACTCGCCCAAGCGCTTGGGGTCCGTGATGGCGGGGAAGTGCTTCGGCTGCGGCCGCTTGAGCGCGTCCTTGAGATCGCGCGCCGGGTTCGCGGTCGTCCGGCCGGTCGCGATCGCGTAGCGGAAAACCTGGCTGCAGTTCTCGAGCGCACGGTGCGCCGTTTCGACGACGCCGCGGCTCTCGATCCGCCGCAGCACCTCCAGCAGTTGCGGCGGCGTGATGGAGGCGACCGACGCGCGGCCGATCCACGGAAAGACGTCGTTCTCGAGACGGGCGATGATCTTCTCGGAGTAACCCGGCGCCCAGCCGCCCTGCTTGACGTCGAACCATTCGCGGGCGGCGACCTCGAACGAGCCCACAGGCGGCAGGCCTTGCGCCTCCCGCGTTTCGGCTTGCTGGGTTTCGACCCGGGCCGCCCTCGCCGCCTTGCGCTGATCGCTCGGGTTGATTCCTTCCGCGAGCAGGCGACGGGCCTCGTCCGCCTTGCGACGGGCCAGCGCGAGTGATGTGTCGGGATAGGTCCCGAGCGAGAGCATCTTGCGCCTGCCGCCGAAGCGGTAGTCGAAGCGCCAACCATGCGATCCACCGTTGACGGAGAGCAAGAGGAAGAGCCCGTCGCCATCGCTCAGCCGCGTGCGCGGATCACCTGCTTTGATCGAGCGAATCGCAAGGTCCGAAGAGATGAGATTGCGGGCCATGGAGTAACTGCCTCATTTTGCGGCAAGCCGCAGGTCGGTTACTTCCCAATCTACTCCTCAAACGGTCGGAAGTCGACGGATCGCGTTGAACGGCGCCGGACGTGAAAAAAGCCCTGGAGCATTGATTCTCAAGGGCTTTTAGACTTTCTGGGACCTCCTGAGATGTCTCTGGAGGAGTAACTTGGTGGCCAAGGGCGGAATCGAACCACCGACACGCGGATTTTCAGTCCGCTGCTCTACCAACTGAGCTACTTGGCCGTGAGCCGACGATTATATCGGCGGGGGTCTGCTGGCGCCCTTGTGCGCGAGCGCGAGATCCTTCGCTTCGCTCAGGATGACAGAGACTCAGATCGCGCTGCGCTTGTTGCGCGACAGGTCGACGCCGAGCTGCTTCAGCTTGCGGTACAGGTGCGTGCGCTCGAGGCCCGTCTTTTCGGCGACGCGCGTCATGCTGCCGTTCTCCTGCGCCAGGTGGAACTCGAAGTAGCTCTTCTCGAACGCGTCGCGCGCCTCGCGCAAGGGGCGGTCGAGGTCGAAGCTCTGCTCGGGTTGCGGGCCGAGCATCACCGGTGCCGCCGGCGGCATCGCGCCCCCGGTCATCGCCGCTTCGACCGTCAGGCCGGGATCGCTCGGCGCGGCGGCAGCGTGCGCCGCGGCCCGCGTCGTCGGTTTCGCAAGGCCCTGCTCGACGGCGCGCAGCAGCTTTTGCAGCGTGATCGGCTTTTCGAGAAAAGCCATCGCGCCGAACTTGGTCGCCTCGACGGCGGTGTCGATCGTGCCGTGCCCGCTCATCATGATGACGGGCATCGTCAGCTGTGCCGTCGCGCTCCACTCCTTGAGCAGCGTAATGCCGTCGACGTCGGGCATCCAGATGTCGAGCAGGACGAGGTCGGGGCGAATGCGCTCGCGGCAGCCGCGCGCCTGCGCCGCGTTTTCCGCCAGCTCGACGGTATGACCTTCGTCGGCGAGGATCTCCGACAGCAACGCGCGAATGCCCAGTTCGTCGTCGACGACAAGAATGGTGGCCATGAACCTTTCAGTGAGATCGCGCCTGTGCCGCCATCTCGACCGTCCCGGCGCGAGGCGCCGGAGCGAGTTTTGAAAATGATAACGAAACTTGCGCGCCCCGCACGTCGCTCGTTCCGCTGCCGTCCGCCGTCTCGCTGCCACCGAGGTTGGCGATGCGAATCCGCGCGCCGTGCTCGTCGGCGATCTTCTTGACGACGGCCAGGCCGAGGCCGGTTCCCCTCGGCTTGGTCGTCACGTAAGGCTCGAAGGCGCGCTTCAGGACCTTCTCGGAAAAGCCCGGCCCATTGTCGACGACGACGAGGCGCACCGCACGCACCTCGCCCTGCTCGTTTCTCGCCGCCTCGGTGCAGACGCGAACCCGCCCGTCAGCCTGCTCGGCAACGGCGTCGAGCGCGTTCTGCACGAGGTTGTGGATGACTTGGCGCAGTTGCGTGCCGTCGCCGATGATCGCCGGCAGCCCGGAGCCGAAATCGGCGTGCAGCTGCCCCGTTTCCTGCGCCGTGGCGTAGAGGCCGAGCACCTCGCCGACGAGCGCGTTGAGGTCGAGCGGCTCGAGCTGCGTCGCCGGCAGGCGCGCGTAGTCGCGGAACTCGTTGACAAGCGTCTTCATCGCCTGGACCTGGTTGACGATGGTGTCGACCGAACGCTCGAGCATGCGCCGATCGGTGCCTTCGACCTTGTGGCCGAGCTTTTGCAGAAGCCGCTCGGCCGAGAGCTGGATCGGCGTCAGCGGGTTCTTGATCTCGTGCGCGAGGCGGCGCGCGACTTCGCTCCAGGCCTCGATGCGTTGCGCCGAGACGAGCTCGGTGATGTCGTCGAAGACCATCAGCCGTGCGCCCTGCGGCATCGCCGCTCCGCGCACGAGCAGGGTGATCGAATCGCGCTCGCGGCCGCCGGGGCCGCCGGTCTGCAACTCGAACGAATCCTGCCAGTGGTCGCGCTCGCCCGCCTCGGGGCTCGCCGCGTGCAGCTCGAAGCGTTGCCGCACCGCCTGGCCGAAGACGGCGAGGCCGGGAACCTCGTCGAGGCGGCGGCCGCGATAGGCCGACAGCGGCAGGCGCAGGATCCGCGTCGCCCCCGGGTTGACGGTGTCGATCGCGCCGTTGCGGTCGAAGACCATCACGCCGGCAGTCAGGTTGTCGAGGATCGTCTGCAGGTTGGCGCGCGCGCCCTCGACCTGGACGACGCTGCGGTGCACCAGCTCGCGCGCATCGGACAGCTGCGCCGTCATCTCGGCGAACGAGCGCGTCAGGCCACCGAGCTCGTCGTGCGAGGCGAACACCGCCTTCGAGCTGAGGTCGCCGCGCGCGACCTGGGCGACGCCCTCGGCGAGCAGGAGGAGCGGCTGCGCCAGCTGGTTGCTGAGGGCGACGGCGAGCAGCAGCGCGCCGAAGACGCCGAGCACGAGCGCCAGCGTCAGCGTGCCGATGTACATCTTGCGCAGACCCGAGCGGGCCAGCGAGCGCTGCTGGTACTCGCGGTACGCGGCCGTCACGGCGAGCGCGTTGGCGGCGAGCGACGGCGCGATCGGCTGCGTGACGACGAGGTAGCGCTCCTGTTCGCCGAGGGCGAAGTTGCTGCTTGGAATGATCGCGACGGCGCGCACGCGTGCCCCGGTGCCGGCGGCCGCCGCGTCCTCGTCGAGGCCTTCTGCCTGGCTCGCGACGCGCTGCGTGCGTGCCTGGCGCAGCAGCTGCGGCGAGGGCCGCTCCGGCATCAGGCCGGTCATGCTCGGGCCGGTCGTGATCAACGCCTGTCCGGCGTTGCCGACGATGCCGACCTCCTGCGCCGAGAGCTGCTCGCGCAGCCGCTCGAGGGCGAGCGGGTCGGCCGGCAGCGGGCTCTCGCCGAGCCGCTCGGCGGCGAGCCGCGTCTTGTTGCCGAGATCGGAGACGATCGAGTCGATCGTGCCACGGCCGAGGTTGAGGCCGGCGTCGAGCGCGCCTTCGACGCGCACGTCGAACCAGCTCTCGATCGAGCGCGACACGAACTGGTAGCTCACCGTGTAGATGACGACGCCGGGAACGACGCCGACGAGGGCGAAGATCGCCGCCAGCTTGAGCAGCAGCCGGCTGCCGAAGCGGCCGCGCGAGACGCGCCAGAGCAGGCGCACGCTGGTGATGAAGATGACGAGCACGAGCGCGCTCGCCAGCGCCACGTTGACCCAGAACAGCCAGACGTAGTGGCGCTCGTAGAGGCTCGGGTTGTTGGTCGCGACCGAGAGCAGGAACGCGAGCACCAGCCCGGCGCCGAGGGCGGCGACGGTCGACACGACCCAGACCCAGCGGCTGGCCCGCGTCATGGCTGCGGGTGCGCCGTGCGGCCCGGCGCGCAGGGCTGGGCGTGCATGGTCGTCAGTTGATGCGCTGCTTGCGCTTGACGGAGAGCTGCCAGTCGGGCTCTCCGCCGATCCCGATCTGCATCGGCCGCGGCAGCTGCGAGGTGTCGAGCCGGTACTGGAACTCGAGGTAGTGGCTGCTGCCCTCCTCGATCTGCCCGGGCTCGGCGACCTTCCAGCGCGCGACCCGGCTGATCGCCGCCAGCGCCTCGGCGCGCACCGAATAGCTCTGGCTCAGGCCACCGGTCGGCGTGACCCGGTAGGTCGACGTGAGCGGCTGGTAGACGATGCGAAAGGTGCGCACGGCCAGGGCGACGCGGCGGTCGCGCCAGTACCAGCGCTCGCGGAAGATCTCGGCTTCGGCGACGAAGAAGAGCGGCACCGATTTCATGAGCGCGTCGTCGACGCCGTGGCCGAGCTCGAACTCGACGGCGTAGCTGAGGTAAACGCCCTCTTCGTCGCGGCTGATCTCGAAGTTGCTGAGCTCGGGCGCCGCGCCGAGCGCCGGCCCGGCAACGCCGGACAAAGCCGCCACGCCGGCCACCGGCGGGAGGCGCAACGCCGCGACGCCGAGTGCGCGCAGCAGGCTGCGGCGGCGCAACGAGCCGGGCGGCGGCGGCCGGGTCATGGGTGCTTGGAGTCTCGGTGTTTCTCGATGAGTGCGAGGAAGAAGCCGTCTGCAGCCGCCGTCGGCGAGGCTGCCTCTCGATTGTCGGGCAGCGGCAGGAGGTGCCCGGGCGAAGGGGGGGACGCGGCGATGAAGGCATCTCCCGTGCGTTGCAAAAAAGCGTCGATCTGCTCCTGCCCTTCGGCTTTGAACAGCGAACAGGTGCAATAGAGGAGCCGACCCCCCGGGGCAAGGAGCGGCCAGAGGGCATCGAGGAGGCGCGCCTGGGTCCGGACCAGCGCCGCGATATCGCCGGCGCGGCGCAACCAGCGGACGTCGGGATGACGGCGCACGATACCCGAGGCGCTGCACGGCGCATCGAGCAGGATGGCGGCGAACGGGCGCCCGTCCCACCAGGCGCGCGGGTCCGCGGCGTTGGCGACGAGCGTCGTCGCGCGCAGGCCCAGGCGGGCCAGCGTCTCGTCGACGCGTTCCAGGCGCGCCGCGTCGCGGTCGATCGCGAGCAGGTCGAGGTCGGCGCGCTCGAGCAAGTGCGCCGCCTTGCCGCCCGGTGCGGCGCAGGCGTCGAGAACGCGTGCGCCGGGCGCGAGCGGCCTGGCGAGCAGGAGCTCGGCGGCGCGCTGTGCCGCGGCGTCCTGGACCGAGACCTCGCCCTCGGCGAATCCGGGCAGGCGGGCGACGGGAACGGGCCGCGTCACGTAGACGACCTGCCCCGGGCCCGCCTCGGCGGCGATTCCCGCTGCGACGAGCCGGGCCGCGTACGCCGCCGCCGTGCCGCGGCGCGCGTTGACCCGCAAGGTCAGCGGCGGGTGCGTGTTGTCGGCGGCGGCGATCG
>DATMGW010000277.1:0-16746 GCA_035555295.1 Caldimonas sp. | reverse complement strand
GATGGACGCGAACCCGGCGCAGGATCTCGACGGCGCCGACGCCGGCAAAGGTCAGCGCGATGAAGAGCATGCCGTATTTCGTCGCACGTTCGCTCAGCGTGTACGGGCTCACGGGGTCGATGAAGGCGACGCCGAAGGTCTCGACGCAGCGCGTCCGGTCGCGTCCGGAAGGCGTGTCGGGCGCGGTGTCGCCGGAAGCGCAGGCCGGTGCTCCGGCGGCGGCTTCGCGCGGCGCCGTCGTGGCGAGCGCGTTGACCTTCCAGTGCGCGTCGAAGCCGCTCTCGCCGACCTCGCGGTCGAGCGGAAGAAAGCGCCCGGAGAACGACGGATGCGGCCAGTCGGACGCCAGGTCGACACGGGTCGCTTCGCCGACCGGAGCGAAGGCCAGCTCGCCGGTGCCGACAAGCTCGAGCGCGATCCGCACGTCGAGCGGCCGCGCCGATCCGGCGTAGGCCGCGGCGACGTCGACGTGAAAGCCGCGCGGATGCGCCGCCTGCTCAGTGCCGGGAAGGACGGCGGCGCCGCCGCCGTCGAGCTGTGCCGTGGCGCTGCGCACGCCGCGCGAATCGCCCAACGCCACGAAGACGAGCGGCGTGTCGCATTCCATGCGCGAGCCTGCGTGCTCGGAGCGCGGCACGAGCGCGCTGCCGTCGCGCCATGACGCCGACATCGTCGCCTTCATGACGTAGCCGTTGACCTTGAAGATGCCGCGGTAGCGCGGCTCGATCGCGACACGGGCGCCGATGTCGAGGCTCGCCGGCGCCGCCGCGAGATTCAGGCCGCGGCGCTCGGTCACCGTCTTCCTGTCCTTGCCCTCGCCCTGCGTCGCCTCCCACGACTCGACGCATTCGCGCTGCAGGATCGGGCCGAGCACGGTCTGTCCCGAGGCGAGACTCGCCGCGACACTCGACTCGGCCTCGCGCAGGCGCCCCTCGCGCTCGGCGACGACGCCGCTCACGGCGCCGAGCGCGAGAGTCAGCGCGACGAGCACGGCGACGAGAGCGACCGACTTGGCAAGCAGGGGAAAGCGCGGGGTCGAGGAGGGTCGAGCGGGCATGGCGGCTCCGGCGAGTGGCGATGCCGCGACGATCGCCGCGGCCCACGAAGCCCATGCGAAGGCAGCGTGCGAGCGGGCGGCCGATTCGTGAAGCCGGCATGAACCGGGGTGCCGGCCATGCCATCATTCGGGCCCCACCCGGGCCGGGCTGCCGGCCGACCCGCACCATGCCGACCGTCTTCGTCCTCAACGGCCCGAACCTGAACCTCCTCGGCATGCGCGAGCCGGGGGTCTACGGCGCGCAGACGCTCGCCGACGTCGAGGCGCTGTGCCGCGACGCCGCCGCCACGCACGGCTGGAGCGTCGACTTCCGGCAGAGCAACCACGAGGGCGCTCTCGTCGACTGGATCCACGAGGCGGCGCGCGGCCACGCCACGGGCGAGGTGACGGGAGTCGTCCTCAACGCCGGCGCCTACACGCACACCTCGGTCGCCCTGCACGACGCGATGAAGGCCGTCGCCGTGCCGGTCGTCGAGGTGCATATCTCGAACGTGCACGCGCGCGCGCCGTTTCGCCATCACTCGCATCTCTCGCCGGTGGCGGCGGGGATCGTCGTCGGCTTCGGCGCGAACGGCTACGTCCTCGCGATCGAAGGCCTGGCGCGACGCGACGCGCCCCGCTCGACCGTGGCGAAGAAGGGGAAGACCGGAAAGGCGAAGCGATGATCGAAAAAGAGGTCGCGACGCTGGCCGCCGCGGTGGCCGACGTTCCCGACGGAGCGACGGTGATGGTCGGAGGCTTCGGCACCGCCGGGCTGCCGAACGAGCTGGTCGGCGCCCTGCTCGAGCAGGGCGCGCGCGATCTCACTATCGTCAACAACAACGCCGGCAACGGCAACACCGGCTTGGCGGCGCTGCTCGCGGCCAGGCGGGTGAAGAAGATCATCTGCTCGTTTCCGCGCCAGGTCGACAGCCATCACTTCGACGCGCTCTATCGCAAGGGCGAGATCGAGCTCGAGCTCGTTCCGCAGGGCAACCTCGCCGAGCGTATCCGTGCCGCCGGCGCCGGCATCGGCGGCTTCTTCACGCCGACCGGCTACGGCACCGAGCTCGCCAAGGGCAAGGAGACGCGCGAGATCGACGGCCGCATGTACGTCTACGAATCGCCGATCCACGCCGACTACGCGTTCATCAAGGCCGAGCGCGGCGACCGCTGGGGCAACCTGACGTACCGTATGACGGCGCGCAACTTCGGCCCGGTGATGGCGATGGCGGCAAAGACGACGGTCGCGACGGTGCACGAGATCGTCGCGCTCGGCGAGCTCGACCCGGAAGCCGTCGTCACGCCGGGAATCTTCGTGCAGCGCGTCGTGCGCATCGATCGCATCGCGACGAGCGCAGGCGGCTTCAGCGCGGCGCCGGCGGCGGCGCGGGGTGCCGCATGACGACGGCCCGCAAATGGAGCCGGATCGAGATGGCGACGCTGGTCGGGCGCGACATTCCCAACGGTTCGGTCGTCAACCTCGGCATCGGCCTGCCGACGCTCGTCGCCAACCACTTGCCCGCCGGCCGCGAGATCGTCCTGCACAGCGAGAACGGTGTCATCGGCATGGGCCCGGCGCCGCGCCCGGGCGAGGAAGACTACGACCTCATCAACGCCGGCAAGCAGCCGGTGACGCTCCTGCCCGGCGGCTCGTTCTTCCACCACGCCGACAGCTTCGCGATGATGCGCGGCGGCCACCTCGACGTCTGCGTGCTCGGTGCCTTCCAGGTCTCGGCGAGCGGCGACCTCGCCAACTGGCACACCGGCGCGGCCGACGCGATCCCCGCCGTCGGCGGAGCGATGGACCTGGCGATCGGCGCGAAAAAGACCTTCGTGATGATGGAGCACACGACCAAGGGCGGCGAGATGAAGCTCGTCGAGCGCTGCAGCTATCCGCTCACCGGCATCGGCTGCGTCGCGCGCATCTACACCGACCTCGCCGTGATCGACGTGACGTCGCGCGGTCTCGTCGTTCGCGAGACTGTCGAAGGCCTCGATCACGACGAGCTGCAGAAGCTGACCGGCGCACCGCTGATGCGCGCCACTGCATGAGGGACCAGATACCATGACCACGGCCCAAGCCTACATCTGCGACGCGATCCGCACTCCCTTCGGCCGCTACGGCGGCGCCTTGGCGTCGGTGCGCACCGACGACCTCGGCGCGATTCCGATCAAGGCGCTGATCGCGCGCAATCCGAAAGTCGACTGGGCCACCGTCGCCGATGTCCTCTACGGCTGCGCCAACCAGGCGGGCGAAGACAACCGCAACGTCGCGCGCATGTCGGCGCTGCTCGCGGGGCTGCCGACCGACGTTCCCGGAGCGACCATCAACCGCTTGTGCGGCTCGGGGATGGACGCGGTCGGCAGCGCGGCGCGCGCGATCCGCTGCGGCGAGGCCGATCTCGTCATCGCCGGCGGCGTCGAGAGCATGAGCCGCGCGCCGTTCGTGATGCCGAAGGCGGATAGCGCGTTCTCGCGCACGAACGCGGTCTACGACACGACGATCGGCTGGCGCTTCGTCAACAGGCTGATGAAGGAAAAGTACGGCGTCGATTCGATGCCGGAGACGGCGGAAAACGTCGCCGCCGACTTTCACATCGAGCGCGAGGCGCAAGACAGGATGGCGCTCGCTTCGCAGCAGAAGGCCGTCGCGGCGCAGAAGAGCGGCTTCTTCGACGCCGAGATCACGCCGGTGACGATCGCGCAGAAGAAGGGCGAGGCGATCGTCGTCGCCAGGGACGAGCATCCGCGCGACACCAGCCTCGAGGCGCTCGCCAAGCTGAAGGGCATCGTCAAACCCGAGGGCACGGTGACCGCCGGCAACGCGTCGGGAGTCAACGACGGCGCCTGCGCACTGCTCCTGGCGAGCGAGCGCGCCGCGGCACGCCACGGTCTCGTTCCGCGCGCGCGCGTCGTCGGCATGGCGACGGCGGGCGTGCCGCCGCGCATCATGGGCATCGGCCCGGCGCCGGCGACGAAGAAGGTGCTCGAACTGACCGGCCTGTCGCTGGCGCAGATCGACGTCATCGAACTGAACGAAGCCTTCGCCGCGCAGGGCCTCGCCGTGCTGCGCGACCTGGGCCTCGCCGACGACGACGCGCGCGTCAACCCGAACGGCGGAGCGATAGCCCTGGGCCACCCGCTCGGCGCGAGCGGCGCGCGCCTCGTCACGACGGCGATCAACCAGCTGCACGGGATCGGCGGCCGCTACGCCCTGTGCACGATGTGCATCGGTGTCGGCCAGGGCATCGCCATCGTCGTCGAGCGCGTCTGACCTGAGCCAACGCAAGACTTACCACGATTTTCGCGACCGGTCGACCTCGACCCTGCGACACTCGGGCGATCCGTATTTGGGCATCTCGATTGCTCCAACATCGCAGCATCTACGCCGGACCACCGGCACTGGAAGAGACAGGAGAACCCATGTCGCGAAGCAGCATCCTCGGCGGCGAGCGCGCCCCGCAGCACGGCAAGGGGCGAAGCTCGGGTAGCCTCGGCCCGAGCGACACCTCCGACAGCGGCAGCGACATTCAGGGCGCAACGCGCCTGCAGACCGACGCCGAAGAAGGAGAGCTAGGCGGCGCAACGCCGATCGATTTCGACAGCGACAGCGACTCGATGGGCACCGGCGAGCGCAGCTCCGCGATCCCGGGCAGCGGCCGCGATGGCGCCGACATCTCTCCCGACCGCATCGCGCGCTCGAAAGGCACGCTCGATTCCGCAGAATCGATCGTCGACAGCGACGATTCGATCGAAGCCCTCGCCGACGACGGCGAAGACGAAGACCCGGACGACGCTGGCGACGACTGAGGCACGCTCAGGCCGTCGCGTCGCGTTGCGCGAGCCGCTCCTCGAGGCGCTCGACGTCGGCCGAGAGGCGAGCCGCGACCAGCCCGACGATCTCGAAGCCGAACTCCGGATTCTGGAAATAGAGCTGCCGCACCGTGCTCTGGTTGATGCTGAGCACGAGGCAGTCTTCGCTGCAGCGGGCGCTGAGCGTTCGCTGCCGGCTCGGCGAAAAGAAGGCGATCTCGCCGAACATCCGGCCCGGGCCGACGCTGGTGCCGATCTCGGGAAACTCGACCCGCCCTTCGGCGAGGACGTAGAGGTGCTCGGCCGAGTCGCCCTTGGCGAAGAGCACGTCGCCGGCCTTGCGCCGCTCCGCCTTCATGTACGGCCTCAGCCAGAGTCCCGACCTGTCGGCGCTCGCCGTCGCGGCGCGGACGCGCCGCGTCAGGCGCAGCATCTCGGCGAGGCGAAAGTAGTTGATCGGCAGCAGGATGCCGTGCATGAGCGCCATCACCCACGCCGGATGGAGGACGCCATAGGCGAGGAATCCGCAGTTGCTGAAGAGCGCGAGCAGGCGCAACGGCACCATCGTCTTGACGAACGAGCTCGTGAGCGTGAGCAGCCCCGCGATGAGCGCCGCGAACAGGGCGGCGATTTCCGTCGGCGAAGACAGCACTTCGGCCAGGGCTTCGCTCGCCTGTGCGGCAATCTGCTGTGCGGACACCACGATCCCCCTCGATGCAGGTCGGCCTGCGAAAGGGGCATTCTCGTTTGCCCGCCCGTCGGGACGCCAGCGCGGCGACGAATGGCGACGCCGGGTCGGGACGCTTCGCCCGGGCCGGAGCGACCCGGACGCCCGCGCTCAGGCGTCGACGATTCCGGCGCGCAGCGCCTTGGCCACCGCGTGTGCGCGCGACTGCGCGTCGAGCTTGGCGATGATCTGCGCGACGTGGAACTTCGCCGTGTGCGCCGAGATGCCGAGCGCGCCGCCGATCTCGCGATTGCCGAGCCCATGGCTCATCTCGACGAGAACCTGGCGCTCGCGCGGCGTCAGCACCTCGACGCCGCGCGACCCCGGCGAGCGCGGCGCGCCGACGCGCTCGTAGCGCAAGGCCTCGGCGGCAAACGCAGGCGTCGTCGCGACGAGGCCGGCGTGCGCCGCCTGCAACGCACCGGCGATCGCCTCGATCGACGCGCCGCGCGGCAGCACCGAGCAGCCGTCGATCAGCCACTCGCCGGTGCGCTCGTCGCCGGCGTCGGCGAGGATGACCAGGCGCGGCCCGTCGGCGCCGAACGCATCGTCGCCGGCCGCCTCCGCAGCGTCGCCCGGCTCGACGACGGCCGCCTCGGCGCCGCCGAGGCCGGCTTCGCGCAACGCGGCGAACGAAGCGACGGCGAGCACCACCTCGAGGCCGTCGCGCGCGCCCAGGCCCGCAGCCAGGCCAGCGCGCACCAGCGACGATTCGGCGGCGATGCTGACGCGCATCATCGTCGTCAGCAGCGAGGCCGCTCGACCGGCCGCTCGCCAACTTCGACCTGCAACTGGCGGGCGACGCCGCCGCGCAGGATCGACAGCGGCGCTACCTTGCCGACGAAGGCCGCGAGCGCGGCGCGCAAGGCGCGCAGGTCGGCGGCCGCTTCGTTGCCGACGCGAACGACGATGTCGCCGATCAGCAGCCCGGCTCGCTCGGCGGGGCCCCCCGGCGCGAGCGAGGAGATGAGCAGCCCCGTCGCATCACCGGCAGCGGCGTCGCCGCCTGCCCTCGGCATGGCGACCGGCTGGGCGCCGATGCCGAGCCAGGGCCGCGCGACGTGGCCGTTGGCGAGCAGCGCGTCGACGACGCGCGACACGGTCGACGCCGGGATGACGATGCCGTAGCTGCGCGACAGCGCCGCCGTGGCAATGCCGATGACGGCCCCGTTCGCGTCGGCGACCGGGGCACCCGAGAGCCCGTCGTAGACGCCGCCATCGAGGCGGATCAGCCGGTCGACGCTGCCGCCGAGCCACGTCTGCCAGGACCCGCCGGCGCGATTGACGAGGCCCGAGCTGGCGATCGGATCGCCATCGCCGCCGCGGCCGACGGCGATCGCCACGTGGCCGGCGCGGACGCTCGCGGCGTCGCCGGTTGCGACCGGTGCAAAATCGCTGGCGTCGCCGGCGGCAAGGCGAAAGAGCGCGATGTCGGTCGACGAGTCGATGCCGACGAGCGTCGCTTCGACGCTGCGCCCTTCGGCGGCGACGAGCGTGGCCGCCGCCGGCGTGCGCCGGAACACATGCGCCGCCGTGACGACGAGCCCCGGCCGCCAGAGCACGCCGGTGGCGATGGCGTGGCGACGCCCGCGAACCGCGAAGGTGCTCGCCGCGACCTTGTCGACGATGGCGGCGAGCGCCGCCGAATGGGCAGCGAGACCGTTCGCCGGCGCGGCCGACGATGGTGATGCTGCTGCTGAGTTGCTCTCGTTCATGCGGACCTCGAACCTTTCCGTCTTGCGACGCCGGAAAGGTACGCCGCGCGCGGCGCTTGCGAACCCGCCGATCGGCCGGCTTGGGCTACCCAACTGGGGCGGTGGGCCCGAAATTGCAAGGCCCCGGCGCAGCGGCGGTCGAGGCTGCCTGAGAAAGAACCGCCATACGGATCCGTTTCAGTATTCGACGGGATCGCGGTAGCGCGGGTCGTCGTGCAGGGCCCAGTAGGCGTCCTGCAGGCGCCGGGTGAGCGGGCCCGGAAAGGCAGCGCCGAGCGGCTTGCCGTCGACCTTCGCGATCGGCAGGACGCCGCCGCCCGTCGAGCTGATGAAGACCTCGTCGGCCGACGCGAGATCGGCGGACGGAATCGGCTCGACGCGCAGCGCGATGCCGAGCGCGCCGCACAACTCGATCACCGTCTTGCGCGAGATGCCTTCCAGCACGCCGCGGTCGGGCGTGCGCACGACGCCATCCTTGACCATGAAGACGTTGAAGCCGGGACCTTCGGCGACGTGGCCCCGTGCGTCGACGACGCAGCTCGTGTCGGCGCCGCGGTCGTAGGCGTCGAACATCGACTGCACGAGATCGATCCAGTGGTAGTTCTTGATCGTCGGGTCGACCGAGTCGGGCGCGATGCGGATGCGCTGGCTGACGTGCAGGTCGATCCCCTGGGCCTGCTTCTCCGGTGACGCGATCCAGACGAAAGGCAGCGCGTAGGCGTAGAAGCGGTTCGTCGCCAGGCGCGGGTCGCGCGCGCCGCGCGGCGGCACGCCGCGGGTGCAGACCATCGCCACGTACGCGTCCCGAAGGCCGGCGGCCTTGACGCAGCCGTGCAGGATCGCCTGAACCTGGGCGCGGTCGTACGGAATCGACATCCGCATCTTGGCCAGGCTGGCGAAGAAGCGGCCGAGGTGATCGTCGAGGCGAAAGAACGCGCCCTTCCAGACGCTCGCCACGTCGTAGGTCGCGTCGGAGCGCGTGAAGCCCCAGTCGAACAGCGATACCTTGGCTTCCGAGAGCGGCTTCCAGTCGCCTTCGATGAAGACCGATCCGCCTTCGAATTCGCCTGTCGCTACGCTTCGCATGGCCTGGTCCTGCGCCTACTCGAACTCGACCAGCTCGGCGCCTTCGGCGACCTGATCGCCCGCCGCGAAGCGGAACGACTTGACGGTGCCGGCGCGCGGCGCGCTGATCGTGTGCTCCATCTTCATCGCTTCGAGGACGAGGAGTGGCGTGCCTTTCTCGACCACAGCGCCCTTCTTCGCCAGAAGCGCGATCACCTTGCCCGGCATCGGCGCGAGCAGGCCGGTGCCTTCTTCTTCGTGCTCGGCGCCGGCGACGCCGAGCGGATCGACGAAGACGAGCGCGTAGCCGTGCCCGCCAGCGAAGACGTGGCGCCGCTCGCCCTGCGCGACGACCGTCGCGGCGACACGCCGGGCGCCGAGGGTCGCGGTGATCGGCCCGTCGCCGTGCAGGTGGCCCGATGCGACGACATTCGTCTTGTTGAGGAGCAGCTCCCACTCGCCGTTCGGCAAGGCGGCGGCGTCGACCTCGCACATCGTCTCGCCGTGGCGAAAGCCGAGGCGGCGCAAGGCCCGCCCGTTCAGGCGCCAGCCGTCGCGCAGTTGCCAGGGCGAGCCGGCATCGCTCGTGCGCTCTGCCACGCGCTTCGCCGCCGCGGCATCGCGCTCGACTTCGGCCAGCGCGGCGATCAGCCAGACGTCGTCGGGCAGCTCGGTTGCGGGCGGGAACAGCGCCGCGTGCTCGCGTTCGATGAGCGCCGTGTCGAGATCGGCCTTCGCGAACGAAGGCGTCGCGATCAGGCGGCCGAGAAACTCGACGTTGTTGGCGACGCCGACGATCCGGTACTGCGCCAGCGCGTCGCGCATGCGCGCCAGCGCGGCCGGCCGGTCGCTGTCGTGGACGATCAGCTTGGCGATCATCGGGTCATAGTACGGCGTGATCGAGTCGCCTTCCTCGACGCCGGTGTCGATGCGTACGTGCTGCGAAGCGTGCGGCGGGGCGAGGTGGACGAGCTTGCCGGTCGAAGGCAGGAAGCCGCGATCGGGATCTTCGGCATAGATGCGCGCCTCGATCGCGTGGCCATCGATGACAAGCTGGTCCTGCCGCTTCGGCAGACGCTCGCCATACGCGACGCGCAGCTGCCACTCGACGAGGTCGAGCCCCGTGATCATCTCGGTCACCGGGTGCTCGACCTGCAGCCGCGTGTTCATCTCCATGAAGTAGAAGCGCCCGTCGGGATGGGCGATGAACTCGACCGTGCCGGCGCCGACGTAGCCGACCGCCTTCGCCGCCTCGACGGCGGCCTTGCCCATCGCGGCGCGCCGCTCGGCCGTCATCCCCGGTGCCGGTGCTTCCTCGAGCACCTTCTGGTGGCGGCGCTGCACCGAGCAATCGCGCTCGAACAGGTAGACGCAGTCGCCGAAGCTGTCGGCAAAGACCTGGATCTCGATGTGTCGGGGCTTGAGCACGTATTGCTCGACGAGGACGCGGTCGTCGCCGAACGCGCTCTTCGCTTCGCGCCGGCACGAGGCGAGCGCCGCCGCGAAATCGACCGCCGCGTCGACGCGGCGCATGCCTTTGCCGCCGCCGCCCGCGCTGGCCTTGATGAGCACGGGAAAGCCGATCCGTTCGGCCTCGCGCGCGAGCAGCTTCGGGTCCTGGTCGTCGCCGTGGTAGCCGGGCGTGAGGGGAACGCCGGCCTGGCCCATCAGCGTCTTCGCGGCCGACTTCGAGCCCATCGCGCGGATCGCCGAAGCGGGCGGGCCGATGAAGACGAGGCCTGCCTTGGCGCAGGCTTCGGCGAAGGCGTCGTTCTCCGAGAGAAAGCCGTAGCCGGGGTGAATCGCTTCGGCGCCCGTCGCCTTCGCCGCGGCGATGATCGCGTCGCCGACGAGGTACGACTCGCGCGCCGGCGCCGGGCCGATGCGCACCGCTTCGTCGGCGAGACGGACGTGGCGCGCGTCCGCATCAGCGTCGGAATACACGGCGACCGTGCCGATGCCCATCTTGCGCGCCGTCTTGATGACGCGGCAAGCAATCTCGCCGCGGTTGGCAATGAGGATCTTGCTGAACATCGCCCTGGCCCTACATCCGGAACACGCCGAACTTCGTCGCCGGGATCGACGCGTTCAGCGTCGTCGCCAGCGACAGCCCGAGGACGCGCCGCGTGTCCGCCGGGTCGACGACGCCGTCGTCCCACAGCCGCGCACTCGCGTAGTAGGGGTGGCCCTGGTGCTCGTACTGCTCGAGCAGCGGCGCCTTGAAGGCAAGCTCTTCCTCGGCGGACCAGGTGCCGCCGCGCGCTTCGATGCCTTCGCGCTTGACGGTCGCGAGCACGGCCGAGGCCTGCTCGCCGCCCATGACGCTGATTCGCGCGTTCGGCCACATCCACAGGAACCGCGGCGAGTAGGCGCGGCCGCACATGCCGTAGTTGCCGGCGCCGAACGAGCCACCGATCAGCACCGTGAGCTTGGGCACCTGCACCGTCGCCACGGCCGTGACCATCTTCGCGCCGTCGCGGGCGATGCCTGCGTTCTCGACCTTCTTGCCGACCATGAAGCCCGTGATGTTCTGCAGGAAGACGAGCGGCACCTTTCGCTCGGCGCACAGCTCGATGAAGTGCGCGCCCTTTTGCGCCGATTCGGAAAACAGGATGCCGTTGTTGGCGACGATCCCGACCGGCATGCCGTAGAGGCGGGCGAAGCCGGTGACCAGCGTCGCGCCGTAGCGCGACTTGAACTCGTCGAGGCGCGAGCCGTCGACGATGCGGGCGATGACCTCGCGGACGTCGTAGGGCTTTCTCGTGTCCTGCGGGATGACGCCGTAGATCTCCCTCGTATCGTAGAGCGGCTCCTCGCTCGCTTCGTAGGTAACCGTCTCGGGCTTGGAGCGATTGAGGCTGGCGACGATGCGCCGCGCGAGGGCGAGCGCGTGCCGGTCGTCGTCGGCGAGGTGGTCGGCGACGCCCGAGAGGCGCGTGTGCACGTCGCCGCCGCCGAGCTCTTCGGCGCTGACGATCTCGCCGATGGCGGCCTTCACGAGCGGCGGGCCGCCGAGGAAGATCGTTCCCTGGTTCTTGACGATGATCGTCTCGTCGCTCATCGCCGGGACGTAGGCGCCACCCGCCGTGCACGAACCCATGACGACGGCGATCTGGGCGATGCCCTGCGCGCTCAGGTTCGCCTGGTTGTAGAAGATGCGGCCGAAGTGCTCGCGGTCGGGAAAGACCTCGTCCTGCCTCGGCAGGAAGGCGCCGCCGGAATCGACCAGATAGATGCACGGCAGGCGGTTTTGCAGCGCGATCTCCTGCGCGCGCAGGTGCTTTTTCACCGTCATCGGGTAGTAGGTACCGCCCTTCACCGTCGCATCGTTGGCGACGATCATGCATTCCTGCCCGTGGACCCGGCCGATGCCGGCGATCATCCCGGCGGCCGGCGCCTCGTCGTCGTACATGCCGTAGGCGGCGAGCTGGCCGATCTCGAGGAAAGGCGCGCCAGGGTCGAGAAGGCCGTCGACCCGCTCGCGCGGCAAGAGCTTCCCGCGCGCCGCGTGCCGCTCGCGCGACTTGGCGTCGCCACCGTGCGCGATCTCCGCCGCCCGGGCGCGCAGGTCGTCGACCTGCTGCTGCAAGAAAGCGGCATTGGCCTTGAAATCTTCCGAGCGCGTGTCGATGCGCGACTGCAACGCGGGCATGGTCTCCAGCTTTGTCGTTGTGGTCCGGACCCGGAGCTTAACGTCGCCGCCGCCGGGGCCCGCAACCACACCGTCGCAACGCGGCCTGTCCGGATCAGCGATCGCTTTGCGTACGTGCCCCCCGGACGCGCCAAGTTGCGTGCGTCCGGGGACCGTCCCTCCCGGGTCGGGCCTCATGCCATAACCCGAGGAGCGACGATGAGCACATTCCACCGGCGGCCCGCGAGCCGGCCGCATGCCGGTCCTGAAGCCCAACGCGACCTTCGCGGCCCACGCGCGCGCGCCGGACGCACCGCGCTCGCGCTGCTCGGCGCGCTGGTGCTCGGCCTCGGCGGCTGCTGGGACGACGGCACCGGTTCCGCGGCGACCAGCTACAGCGTCGGCGGCAGCGTCACCGGCCTGACCACGGCCGGCCTCGTGCTCAAGAACGGCAGCGACACCGCGAGCCCCGCGGCGGGTGCAACGAGCTTCACCTTCCAGACCGCGCTGGCCACGGGCAGCAACTATGCCGTCACCGTGCAGGCGCAGCCTGCGAACGCGACCTGCGTCGTGAGCGGCGGCAGCGGCACCGTCGGCGCCGCGGCCGTCGCCGGCGTCGCAGTCACTTGCACCCCGCTGGCCTTCACCGTCGGCGGCTCGGTCACCGGCCTCGCCGCGACCGGGCTCGTCCTCGCCAACGGCACCGACACGGCGACCGTCGCTTCGGGCGCGACCGGCTTCACCTTGCCGACCCGCGTGCCGCAAGGCGCGAGCTACACGGTGACGGTGCAGACACAGCCGACCGGCGAGCACTGCAGCCTGACGAACTCGACCGGCACCGTCGCCGCCGCCAACGTCACGAACGTCGCGGTCGCCTGCGCGGCGGTGTCGCATTCGCTCGGCGGCACGATCTCGGGCCTGCCCTCGGCCGGCCTCGTGCTCGCCAACGGCAGCGACACGGTCAGCCCGGCGGCAGGCGCCCTGGCCTTCACCTTCGCCACGCCGGTCGCCGAAGGCGGCGCGTACGCGGTGAGCGTGCAGACGCAGCCGACGGGCGCGACCTGCAGCATCGGCTCCGGCACCGGCACGATGGGCACGAGCAACGTCGTCTCGGTGCAGGTGACCTGCGCGGCGAATGCCTACCACCTGGGTGGCACGATCGCCGGCCTGACGGCCGGCGGGCTGATCCTGGCCAACGGCACCGACACGGTGAGCCCGGCGGCGAATGCCACGAACTTCACCTTCCCTCTGTCGGTTTCGTTCGGCGGTAGCTACAGCGTGACCGTCACGCAGCAGCCGACCGGGCTGACCTGCTCGGTGGCCGGCACGTTCCCGGCGACGATGGGCGCGGGCGACGTCAGCAATGTCGCGGTGACCTGCGCCACGGCCGTGGCCTACGCGCCGCTGGCGGGCCACGAGGTCTGCACTCCGCCCCTCAGCCAGGACGGCACGGGCAACGGGGCGAGCATCCCCGGTGCAACCGCCATCGCGTTCGATGCGGCAGGCAACGTCTACACGACGAGCGGCTTCAGCATCCACAAGATCACGCCGGGGGGCGTGGCGACGACGCTCGCCGGATCGGATGGCGGCGGGCAACCCGGCCAGGTCGACGGCACGGGGGCGGCCGCCGGCTTCAGCGCCAACGCGAATTCCCTGACGGCGGACAGCGCCGGGAACCTCTACATGGGCGACCAGTACATGGTCCGCAAGATCACCCAGGCCGGCGTCGTCACGACCTTGGCCGGGCAAGCCAGCAGCGGCTTCGGCAATGGCACCGGTGCCGCTGCCGCGTTCGGTTTCATCCGCGGCATTGCCGTCGACAGCGCGGGCAACATCTATGTCACCGACGACCACTCGGCGATCCGCAAGATCACCCCCGCCGGCGTCGTGACGACGCTGGCCGGCAGCAACCCGGCTGTCGGCGCGACTCCGGGCTTCGTCGACGGCCTCGGCGGTGCCGCGCGCTTTGCCGTCCCGTGGGGGATGGCGATCGACGGCGCGGGCAACCTGTTCGTAGCCGACTCGTTCAACTACGCGATCCGCAAGATCACGCCCGCAGGCCAGGTGACGACGCTGGCCGGCGGCGGGCCGGCGGCTTCGGGCTATGTGGACGCGACCGGGAACGCGGCGCGATTCAAGTCGCCCGACAGCTTGTCGATCGATGCGGGAGGCAACCTCTACGTGAACGACGCCAACGGCAGCGCGGTGCGCAAGGTGACGCCCGGCGGTGTCGTCACGACCGTGGCCTACAGCGACAGCTTCACCGCCGAAACCGGCCAGCCGACGCCGAGCGGTGCCTTGCATATCGCCACGCTCCAGTACGCCACCCATGTCGCCAACAGCGCGGGCGTCCTGTATTTCGCAAACGGCTGCGCGATCGAGAAAGCCGGCCCCTGAGTCACGCGGTCGGGCGACGAGGTGTGCATGCGACGAGCGCGCGCGACCCATGGCGATGACAGAATGGGCGCATGCCCGACGAGCCGCTCACGGTCACCCTGCGTGCGGCGCACGCCGGCGACCGTGAAGCGGCGAACCGCGCCTACGCCGCGCTGTACCCCGAGCTGCTCAAGATCGCGCGGGCGCGGCTGCGCCGGCACCAGCCGAACACGCTGCTCGACACGCAGGCGCTGGTGCACGAGAGCTTCATGCGGTTCGTTGCGGCCGACAAGATCGGCATCGACGACCGCAAGCACTTCTTCACCTATGCGGCCAAGACGATGCGCAACATCGTCATCGACTTCGCGCGGCGTCGCCAGGCCGACCGGCACGGCGGCGCGGCCGAGCGTGTCACGCTCGACTCGCGCCTGCTCGGCCAGGGCCAGCAGGACACGTCGGTGATCGACGTCGACAACGCCCTGCGCGAGCTCGAGGCGCTCGACCCCGCCCTGGCGCAGGTGGTCGAGATGCGCTATTTCGGCGGCTATACCGACGCCGAGATCGCGACTGCCATGGACATCGCCGACCGCACCGTGCGCCGCCATTGGGACAAGGCGCGCGCCTTCATCCTCGCGCAGCTCGAGCCTTGAAGCCGTCGCCGATTCGCGCGGATGCCGGCGGGCGATTTGGCCGGCGCGAGCGATGAGCATCCCACCCGAGCTCTGGGCCGAGATCTCACGCCTTCTCGACGAGGCGATGAACCTCGAGCGCAGCGAGCGCGAAGCCTGGCTGCTGCGCTTCGACGCCGGAGACGCGAACATCGCCGCGCACGTGCGGCGCCTGCTCGCCGCGCACGATCGCGCCGCCGGCAGCGATGCGCTCGTGGCGCCGCCGGCCGAGCTCGTCGCTGCCGCATTCGCGGGCGGTGGCGATGCACCGCCGCTCGCAGCCGGAATGATGCTCGGGCCCTACCGGCTCCTCGAGCGCATCGGCGAGGGCGGCATGGCCTCGGTCTGGCTGGCGGAGCAGACGCTCAACGTCGTTCGTCGCGTCGCCCTGAAGATCCCGCACGCCGGCCTCGAAGACGCGGCGGCGATGACGGCGCGCTTCGCGCACGAGCGCGACTTCCTCGCCGGCCTCGAGCATCCGCACATCGCCAGGCTCTACGACGCCGGCGCCAGCGCCACCGGGCTGCCCTACCTGGCGATGGAGTGGATCGACGGCGTGCCGATCACGCACTTCGCCGACGAGCGCCGGCTCGCCGTCGCGCAGCGCATCGCGCTCTTCCTGCAAGCCCTGCAGGCCGTGCGCCATGCGCATGCACGGCTCATCATCCATCGCGACCTCAAGCCCTCGAACATCATCGTCACCGCCGACGGCCAGGTGAAGCTTCTCGACTTCGGCATCGCCCGGCTGCTCGAAGACGCGCTCGGCAACGAAGCACCGGCAGCGGCGGCCAGTGCACTGCGCGCATTGACGCCACAGTCCGCTTCGCCCGAGCAGCTCGCAGGCGAGCCGCTCGGGACCACCTCCGACATCTACTCGCTCGGCGTCGTGCTCTACGAGCTGCTCACCGGAAAGCGCCCCTATCAGCTCGCCACCGGCGCCGGCAGCGCGACCGAGCTGCACGCGGCGCTCGTCGCCATCGAGATCGGACGGCCGAGCGACGCCACCATCGATGCCGACGCAGCGACGAAACGCGGCACCACGCCGGCCGGCCTGCGGCGCGCGCTCGCGGGCGATCTGGATGCGATCGTCGGCAGGGCGCTGATGAAGGATGCCGCGCTGCGCTACGAGAGCGCTGAGGCGCTGGCCGCCGATCTCGAGCGCCATTTGCGCCACGAGCCCGTGCGCGCACGCCGCGGCGGCTGGGCCTACGTGGCCGGTCGCGCGCTCAGGCGGCATCGCACCTGGGCCGGGGCGAGCGCGATGGCGCTGCTGGCCATCGCCTTCGGCATGGGCGGCGTCGTCTGGCAGGCGCGGGTCGCTCGCCACGAGGCCGATCGCGCCACGTCGGTGAAGAACTTCCTGCTCCAGATCTTTCGCGCCAGCGACCCGCGCATTCCTTCCGACAAGCCGCGCGGCCAGGTCAGCGCGCGCGAGCTGCTCGACGCCGGCTCGACGCGCATCGAAGCCGAGTTCGCCGGCCAGGCCGACCTGCAGGTCGAGATGCTCGGTGTCGTCGGCGCGCTTTACCGCGAGCTGAACGAAAGCGAGCGTCAGCGCGCCGTGACGGCGCGCCGCGTCGCGCTCGCCGCCAGCATGCCCGGCCGCTATCCGCAGGTGCCGATCGAGGCCTTGCTCGACGAGGCTGATGCTGCCCTCGTCGTCCCCGATCGCCAGGCCGCCGGCGCAGCGGTCGACCGCGCCGATGCGCTGA
>DATMGW010000276.1:0-4373 GCA_035555295.1 Caldimonas sp. | reverse complement strand
TGTCTCGATCCAGGCACAGGTGCTCAACCTGCTGATGGACCTGCAGGACGAAACCGGCGTCGCCTACGTCTTCATCTCGCACAACCTCGCGGTCGTCGAGCTGATCGCCGACGAGGTGCTCGTCATGTACCTGGGACGCGTCATGGAGCGCGCGCCGAAGGCGGCCCTGTTCGACGGGCCGCGCCACCCGTACACACGTGCCCTGCTCGCGAGCACGCCGCGGGTCGGCGCGGCACGCGGCGAGACGGCGCTCGCGGGCGCGGCGCGCACGGCGCTGGCGGGCGAGCTCCCATCGCCTCTCGCGCCGCCTTCGGGCTGCGTCTTTCGCACGCGCTGCCCGCACGCGATCGCGCGCTGCGCCGAGCTCGTGCCGCCGCCGGTAGCCCTCGGCCCAGGGCACATTGCCGCCTGCATCCGGCTCGAAGAAATCGGCTGAGCTTGCGCTCGATCAAGGGGGCCGGATCGCGGTTGGGAAATCATGGCGTCGGCCTGTCAGGCTTGCCGAGTTGCCCGTGCCGATCCTGCAGCACACCCCCTCGCGCGATCGCGAAGCCGTTGAGGCGGTGCGGCGGTACGCCCGCCCGCTCGCCGAAGGCGCCTGCGACGATGCCGACCTCATCGCCCTGCTGGCGGGATCGCGCTATGCCTTGCTCGGCGAAGCGTCGCACGGCACCGAAGATTTCTATCGCGAGCGTGCCGGCATCACGAAGCGGCTGATCGCCGGGCACGGCTTTGCCGCGGTTGCGGTCGAGGCCGACTGGCCGGACGCACTGCGCGTCGATCGCTACGTGCGCGGCGAACCGGGCGACGCGAGCGCGCGCGAAGCGCTCGCCGACTTCCAGCGCTTTCCGACGTGGATGTGGCGCAACCGCGTCGTCGCCGAATTCGTCGAATGGCTGCGCGAGCACAACGCCGCGCTGCCGGCGGAGCGGCGCTGCGGCTTCTACGGCATCGACCTGTACAGCCTGTTCACGTCGATGCAGGCGGTGCTCGCCTACCTCGACCGCACCGACCTGCAGGCGGCCCGGCGCGCCCGCGAGCGCTACGCCTGCTTCGACCACTTCCACCAGGACAGCCAGGCCTACGCGTACGCAGCCCGCTTCGGCCTCTCGGCGAGCTGCGAGGACGAGGTCGTCACGCAGCTGCAGGAGCTGGTCGCGGCGCGTGGCCGCTCCGCGGGGCGCGACACCGGAGTCGACGCGACGGCCCGTTTCCAGGCGGAGCAGAACGCCCGCCTCGTCCGCAACGCCGAGGCCTACTACCGGACGATGTTCTCGGGGCGCGTGTCGTCGTGGAACCTTCGCGACCGGCACATGCTCGAGATGCTGGAAGCGCTGCAGGACTACCTCGCGGCCGGACGACCCGAGCCGCCGCGCCTGGCCGTCTGGGCGCACAACTCGCACCTGGGCGATGCGAGGGCGACCGAGATGGGCGACTCAGGCGAATGGAACCTGGGCCAGCTCCTCCGCGAGCGACACGGCGACGCAGCGGCGCTGCTAGGCTTCAGCACCCACCACGGCACGGTGACCGCGGCCAGCGACTGGGACGCGCCGCACGAGAAGAAGCGCGTCAGGCCAGGCCTCGAGGCGAGCTACGAATCGCTCTTCCACCAGATCGGGATCGCCCGCTTTCGCCTGATCCTGCGCGGTAACGACGAGCTCGCGCGAGCGCTCGCGGCGCCGCGCCTGCAGCGGGCGATCGGCGTCATCTATCGGCCCGAGACCGAAAGGCAGAGCCACTACTTCCTCACCTGCCTGCCGCGCCAGTTCGACGCCGTCGTGCACATCGATCAGACGTACGCGATCGAGCCGCTCGACCGGAGTGAACCCCGCACCGAAGGCGAGGCGCCGGAGACGTATCCATCGGGCGTATAGCGAGTGGCTCGGCGAGGGCAGCCGGCGCGCGCGAGGGGCTGGGCCCGGTCACCGACAACTCGCAGTGACCTCGGCCGACGTCCAGGCCGCGCGCGCGAGCCGGCGCAACGCTCGAGATGCGCAAGACGGCTTGACTACGCGAGCCAGCCGCCGCTGAAGCCCGCGGCACGCAGCCCGGCGACGAGGTAGCCGCACTTGCGCATCAGCTGCCAGATCAGCCCGCTGCGAAAGTTCTCGATCATCAGCACGGTCGGCCCTTCGTTGATGCCGAAGTGATACGGCGAGAACCAGCCGAAGGACTTGCCCCGCAAGCGGAACTCGGGGTTGAACGATGCCTTGAAGCCGTACGGATTCGGCGCGTGCACGTGCAGCTCGTTGAAGCGGGCCAGCGTCGGCGCGACGATGTGCGGCGCGAACGGCAGCGATCCCGCGACCGCCCAGGGAGCGATCGTTCCGTCGTCCGGGCCGAAGGGCGCGCCGCGCGCCACGTAGTCGAAGAAGACGCGCTCGATGCCGTCGACCTTCTTCATCTGGTAGCCCGGCCCGTCGCTCGCCGTGATGCCCCAGCAGAATTCGCCGACGTGCCTGAACGCGAGCGGGTTGCGCATCGCGTATTGCTGATGGATGAGCGTCGCGCGGCGGCTGTTCTCGAAGTAGTCGGCGTCGTGCTCGCGCATGAAGCGGTCGCGTATGCCGCGAAAGTCGCACCAGATGTGCGACATCTGGTGGATGAAGAGCGGCCCGGCATAGAGGTATTCGATGCCGTAGCACTCCTTCCACTCGTAGGTGCTGCACCAGGCGTCGTAGGACGCGGGCGCGATCGCGTGCGTGGGCGAGCCGAGTGCCAGGAAGTAGAGGATGAGCGCTTCGTCGTAGCCTTCCCAGCGATAGTGCAGCAAGCCGCCCTCGGGCCGCCAGCCGTGGCACAGCGTGTCGCCCCCGCCGAGCATCCAGGCCCAGTCGATCCGCTCGTAGAGGAATTTCGCGAGCTCGCGGACCTCGCCTTCCTCCTTGCCGGCGCCGTCGAAGAACGCGGCGGCAGCGAGCGCGCCGGCGATCAGCAAGGCGGTGTCGATGCTCGACAGCTCGCTGTGCCATTCGCGCCGCCCCGTCTGCATGTGCAGGAAGTGGTAATAGAAGCCCTTGTAGCCGGTCGCGTCGGGCGCGTCGCTCTGTTCGCTGGTGGCGAGAAAGCGCAGCATCGCGAGCGTTCGTTCGCACGCTTCGGAGCGCTCGATGAAGTGCCGTTTCACGCCGACCGGATAGGCGGTGAGCGCCATGCCCATCGCGGCGATGCTGGCAGGCCAGTCGGCCGTGGTCTTGTCGAGGACCAGACCGTTCGCCGGATTCGTCTCGTTGACGAAATAGCCGAACGAGTTGCGCTGCAGCCGGCGCAGCAGCTCCGCATGCGGCATGTCGCCGTCGCACGGGTCCTTCATCGCGGCAAGGCTAACGCACTCGCCGGGCCGGTGCCGCCCAGCGTGGCGAGGCCATGATCGCGGAGCGGCCATGAACGACGTCCGCTCCTTGCCCCCGGCGCCGGATCCTGGATCCGCCGCAGCAGCAAACTTCACTGCCCGGCGCCATCTCCGTCACAGCCGGCGCGGCGCCGAGTCTGGAACAATCCGTTCATGACCTCCGCCGACCTCCAGGCCAGCGTCGCGCACATGGGAACGCTGGCGCGCGTCGCCAGCCGGACCCTCGCCGTGGCGCCGGTCGCGTCGCGCAACGCCGCGCTGCGTGCGCTGGCGCTGCGCTTGCGCCGCGGTTGCGCGGCCTTGCTGCAAGCCAATCGCGGCGACCTCGACGCGGCGCATGGCGCCGGCCTCGAGGCGCCGCTGCTCGATCGCCTCCGGCTCAGCGAGGCGATCGTCGAGACCCTGGCCGAAGGCTGCGAGCAGATCGCGGCGATGCCCGATCCGATCGGCGAGATCACCGGCCTCGCCGAACAGCCGAGCGGCATCCGCGTCGGCCGCATGCGAGTGCCGATCGGCGTCTTCGCGATGATCTACGAGAGCCGGCCGAACGTCACCATCGAGGCCGCGGCGCTCGCCATCAAGAGCGGCAACGCCTGCATCCTGCGCGGCGGCTCGGAGGCGTTGCGCTGCAACCTCGCGCTGGCGGCGCTCGTTCGCGAATCGCTGGCCGAGGCCGGCCTGCCTCCGGAAACGGTGCAGCTCGTCGAGACGACGGACCGCGCCGCTGTCGGCTTCCTGGTCGCCTCGCCCGAAGCCGCCGACCTCGTCATCCCGCGCGGCGGCAAGGGCCTGATCGAGCGCATCGCCCGCGAGGCGAAGGTGCCGGTGCTCAAGCACCTCGACGGCAACTGCCACGTCTACGTCGACGCCGAGGCCGACCTCGAGATGGCCCTGCGAATCGTCGACAACGCCAAGACGCAGAAGCTGAGCCCGTGCAATGCTGCCGAGTCGCTGCTGGTCCATGCCGACATCGCGGCCCGCTTCCTGCCGAGGATCGGCGCCGTATTCGCGGCCAAGGGCA